>NZ_JAVRHQ010000039.1:0-13588 GCF_031846485.1 Autumnicola tepida | reverse complement strand
CTCATTTTCAAATTTCCACATTTCCTCATTTTCAAATTTCCACATTTCCTCATTTTCAAATTTTCAAATTTTCAAATTTTCAAATTTTCAAATTTTCCAATTCTCAAATTAATTCTTGTCTTCGAGAAGTGGTACAAACCTGAAATTCCCGAACTCTTTTTTATCAAATTCCGTATCAGATTTCCGGGTAAACATGGTCATAATCTGCACTTCCTTTCCTATAGGAATTACCATTTTTCCTCCTACTTTTAACTGTCCTAATAATCTTTTTGGTAAAAATGGCGCTCCTGCAGTCACTATTATTTTATCAAAAGGAGCATATTCCGGCCAGCCTTTATACCCATCCCCAAAACTAAGCTGCTTGGGCCTGTAGCCAATTTTCTGAAGAAATTTACTCGTTTTACGGTACAATTCCCGTTGCCGCTCAATGCTGTAAACCCTCGCTCCCAGTTCGCAAAGCACTGCGGTTTGATAGCCGCTTCCGGTTCCTATTTCCAAAACAGTATCATCTTTGGAAACCTCAAGAAGTTCCGTCTGGAAAGCTACGGTATAAGGTTGGGAGATCGTCTGGTCTGCAGCAATGGGAAATGCCTTGTCCTGGTAGGCGTGGTCCTCAAAACTGCTGTCCATAAAAAGATGCCGCGGAATTTTATTAATGGCATTCAAAACTTTTTCGTCAGTAACACCTTTCTTTTTGATGATATTTACCAACTGCTGTCTTTTCCCTTTATGTCTGAAGTTGTCCCTTAGCAATGTTAAAAATATTTTAAAATGTAAAATTAGGCAATTATTGGCTTTGCCAACAAACAAAACCAGCAGGGATTATAACAGAATCTTTTAAAGTATTTATTCTCAAAATAGTATTTTTGTGCTAAATCCTGAAAACTATGCTAAAAGTAGGCGTACTGGGTGCCGGGCACCTGGGAAAAATTCATCTTAAACTACTTAATCAATCCGAAAAATATGAACTTGTAGGTTTCTACGATGCCAATAAAGAAAATGCTGAAAAAGTAAAGCAGGAATTCGGCTATACCATTTTCAACAGCCTGGAAGATCTCATCGAAACTGTAGATGTTGTAGATGTGGTCACTCCCACCCTTTCTCATTTTGAAGTCGCCAAAAAAGTGATTTCCGCAGGAAAACATCTTTTTATTGAAAAACCTATTACCAACACTTTTGAAGAAGCCCAGGAGCTCATTTCCCTAGCTAAAAAACATAAGGTAAAGGGCCAGGTGGGGCACGTAGAGCGGTTTAATCCTGCTTTCCAATCGGTGGTTTCCCGCATAGAAAACCCCATGTTTATCGAAGCGCATCGCCTTGCGGAATTTAATCCCCGTGGGACAGATGTTCCTGTAGTGCTGGATTTAATGATCCACGATATTGATGCTATTTTGAGCGTGGTAAAGTCTGATGTAAAAAGCATTAATGCCAGCGGGGTTTCGGTAATAAGCGACACTCCCGATATTGCCAATGCGCGAATTGAATTTGAAAATGGCTGCGTGGCAAACCTTACCGCCAGCAGGATTTCCCTCAAAAACATGAGAAAATCCAGGTTCTTCCAACGGGACGCTTATATTTCTGTCGATTTTCTGGAGAAGAAGTGCGAAGTGGTAAAAATGAAAGATGCTCCTGAAAATCCCGATGATTTCGCCATGATCCTTCAGAATGCCGAAGGGATAAAAAAGCAGATCTATTTTGATAATCCAGATGTTGCCCCCAATAACGCGATCTTACAGGAACTGGAAACTTTTGCCGATGCCATTAATAACGACACCCAACCCGTGGTAACACTGGAACAAGGCGCACTTGCGCTAAAAATTGCCAACCAGGTAATCGCGAGTTTTTAGTGCAGAGTGAAAAGTAAATAGTTCATGGCTCAGTTCGTGGTTTAAAATGAAAAGCGGAAGAATATGATTTGCAGTGCAAGATCTGCGGAATTCCGGAAGCCTTGAAAAGCGGAAAAAGGACCAACAACAGACAACAGACAACAGACAACAGACAACTGATAACTAAGAGCTTAGAAAACAACAATTCAGAACTTAAAATACTTAATATAATTATTATTATGAACAACATAGCAGTAATAGGTGCGGGAACCATGGGAAACGGAATCGCCCATACTTTCGCGCAATTTGGATATAAAGTGCAGCTGATTGATGTTTCTAAGGAAAACCTTCAGAAGGGAATAGATACCATTTCCAAGAACCTGAACCGTATGGTTTCCAAAGAAAAGATCACTGAAGCTCAAAAGGAAGAAACACTTAGTAATATCACTCAGCAAATTGATATTCCTTCCGGAGTTAAAGATGTGGAACTGGTAGTGGAAGCCGCGACAGAAAATGAAGAGCTAAAACTTAAAATTTTCAAACAACTGGATAGCAATTGTTCCAAAGACACTATTCTTGCTTCCAATACTTCTTCCATTTCCATAACCCAAATCGCTTCCGTGGTTTCTAATCCGGAGAGGGTAATCGGCATGCATTTTATGAATCCGGTTCCTGTAATGAAGCTGGTCGAAATAATTCGCGGTTATAATACCAGCAATGAGGTAACTAAAACCATCATGGAACTTTCGGAAAAACTAAATAAAGTTCCTGTGGAAGTAAACGATTATCCCGGGTTTGTGGCAAACCGAATTTTAATGCCCATGATCAACGAAGCCATAGAAACCCTTTACAATGGCGTGGCAGGCGTTTATGAGATTGATACGGTGATGAAGCTGGGGATGGCACATCCAATGGGCCCTCTTCAGTTAGCCGATTTTATTGGGTTAGACGTTTGCCTTTCTATTCTGGAAGTAATGCACGATGGTTTTAAAAATCCGAAGTACGCGCCCTGTCCGCTTCTGGTAAAAATGGTAAGGGCCGGGAAATTCGGTGTAAAATCTGGCGAAGGTTTTTATGATTATGCTGAAAGTAAAAAAGCAGAAAAGGTTTCTTCACAATTTGATTCATAACAAAAGCAGGACATTTGGTAAAAATTATTCCTTTTAAGGCGGTACGGCCGCGCAGGGCAATGGCCGGGTTGGTGGCTTCCCGCCCTTATGAAGAATATAACGAAGCCGAATTAAGGGCCAGGCTTGATTATAATCCATATTCATTTTTACATATTTTGAACCCGGGTTATAAATTTCAGCATAAAATTACGGGGAAAGACAGGTTTCAGCTGGTGAAAAACCGCTACCTGGAATTTAAAGAGGAAGATACTTTTATACAGGATGAAAAACCTTCGTTTTACATCTATAGAATGGAAACCCGTGATCTTTCCTGTTGCGGAATTATTGCTGCAGCCAGTGCTGCCGATTATAAAAAAGGCGTTATTAAACGCCATGAAGATACCATCGAAAGCCGGGAAGTATTATTTAAAGATTACCTGAAAACGGTTGGTTTTAATACCGAGCCGGTTTTGCTAACCTATAAAGATGACGAGGCACTGCAAAGCCTGCTGAATGAAATAATGCAGGAAATTCCGGAATACGAATTTGCCACACGGCAACGGGAAATGCATTATCTCTGGAAAGTTGATGATGAAGAAAAAATTGAAGCCATCTCTGCATTTTTCAGTAAAATGGAGAAAATTTATATAGCTGATGGCCACCACCGCTGTGCTTCCTCTTATTTACTTTCAGAAGAGAACGCGAAAAAAAATAACGGGCATACCGGTAAGGAATCCTATAATAACTTTATGAGTTATTTTATTTCAGAAAGCAATTTAAAAATTTATGAGTTTAGCCGACTCGTAAAGGACCTCAACGGCTATTCCAAAGAAGAATTCCTGATGCTGCTCGATGAGCATTTTAGGATTGAAAACCGCGGCCTGCAGGTTTTTAAACCTGCTGAAAAACATCATTTCAGCATGTATCTGGATGGCGAATTTTACGCGCTTTACCTTAGGAAAACCAGTTATGACTTCAGCGGTACCTTAAGCAGTCTGGATCCATGCATCCTGTATGAAAAAGTGCTAAGGCCGGTTTTAGGCATAAAGGATTTAAGAAATGATGAGCGTATCGCATATATTCCGGGTAAAAAAGACATTCTTGAACTAAAAGGGAAAGTAGATTCTGGAGCATATACCGTTGGCTTCGGAATGATGCCTTTAAATATTTCAGAAATAAAAAAAGTGGCAGATGAAGGATTGACAATGCCTCCAAAAAGCACTTATATCGAACCCAAATTAAGGAGCGGTTTGACCATTTATGAATTCTGAAAATTATAAATTAAACTCTGTAAATTTAAAAAGTTGTAGCTTTAACTATGGATATTGCAGCAAACATTAAAAAATATAAAGAGGAATTACCTGAAAATGTAAAACTGGTGGCGATCTCTAAAACCAAGCCTAATGAAGATCTTTTGGAAGCTTATAACGCCGGCCAGCGAATTTTTGGGGAGAACAAGATCCAGGAAATGACGGAAAAATGGGAACAGTTGCCCAAAGATATCGAGTGGCATATGGTTGGCCATGTGCAGCGTAATAAAGTAAAATACATGGCCCCATACATTGGCCTGATTCATGCTGTGGATAGCCTGAAGTTGTTGAAGGAAATCAATAAGCAGGCAAAGAAAGTGGACCGGAAAATTAATTGCCTGCTTCAGATTAAAATAGCAGAAGAAGATTCCAAATTCGGGATTTCAGCAGAAGAAGCAGAAGAGATATTGAATTCAGAAGCATATTCTAAAATGCAAAATACCGAGGTTATCGGATTAATGGGCATGGCCACTTTTACCGATGATGAAAACCAGGTAAAAACGGAGTTCATGAAATTAAAAAGTATTTTTAAAGACTTTAAAGAAAAACACCCATCTCTTAAAGAGCTTTCCTTGGGCATGAGCGACGATTATAAAATTGCTTTGGAATGTGGCACGACTATGGTTAGGATTGGAAGTAATATTTTTGGGGAACGAAATTATAATTAAACAGAAGAAGATTTTTTGTACGCAATTTTAGACATAGAAACCACAGGTGGAAAGTATAATCAGGAAGGAGTAACCGAAATTGCCATTTATAAGTTTGACGGGCATAAGGTTGTAGACCAGTTCATCAGCCTTGTAAATCCGGAGCAGCCTATCCAGCCGTTTGTGGTTGGCCTTACCGGCATTAATAATGATATGCTTCGCAACGCCCCTAAATTCTACGAAGTGGCGAAACGAATTGTAGAAATCACTACAGATTGTATTCTTGTGGCCCATAATGCCAAGTTTGATTACCGGATTTTAAGAACAGAATTCCGAAGATTAGGTTTTGAATACGAGCGCAAATCCCTTTGCACAGTAGAACTCTCCAAGAAATTAATTCCGGGCCTTCCCTCCTACAGCCTAGGCAAACTGGTACGCTCACTCGGGATTCCGCTTAGTGACCGGCACCGGGCCAGTGGTGATGCTCAGGCAACGGTAAAGTTATTCAAAATGCTGCTCACCAAAGATGTAGAGAAGGATATTGTAAAGAACCACGTTCGGCTGGAGCCCAAGAAAAACCTGGATACAAAACTGGTTTATCTCTTGGAAGAGCTTCCCACCATTACTGGCGTATATTATCTTCATGACGAAAACGGGGAGATTATCTACATTGGCAAAAGCAAAAATATACGCAAACGCGTTACCCAGCATTTCACCAATGAGCATCCCAAGGCCAGGGAAATGCAAAAAGAAGTAGCTTCAGTCTCCTATGAATCCAGCGGGAATGAACTTATCGCTCTTTTAAAGGAGAACCAGGAAATAAAACAAAACAAGCCCAAATATAACCATGCTCAAAAAGGGAGTATTTTTAGCCATGCCCTGTACCATCATACCGACGATAATGGCTATATCAATTTAAAAATTGGTCGTGCCAATGGCAGGACAAATATTACCACTTTCACCAACCTGCGCCAGGCAAAAGCCTTGCTTAGCACCTGGGTGGAAGAACACCAGCTGTGTGAACGTCTTTCCGGGCTCGAAAAAGGAACAGGAAGTTGTTTTAACCATTCCATAAAAAATTGCTGGGGCGCCTGTGCAGAAGAAGAAAGTGCTGAAGATTATAACCACCGCGTAAAAGAACTTATCAATAAATATTCTTATGAAAACCAGAATATGCTGGTGATTGACCGTGGCAGGGAAGTAGATGAAAAAAGCGTACTCCTAATTGAAGATGGCGAGTTTAAGGGAATGGGATATTTTAACCTGAATCACCAGATCAATAATCCCGATATTGTGAAATCCATCATTACTCCTATGAAGAACGACCGGGATACCCAGCATATCATTCAGAATTACCTTCGAAAAAATAAAAAACTCAGAATTATAGCGTTTGCCCCGGCAGACTAACCTCCTCTTTCTTCAAAAACCGGTACTGATTCGGGTAATTTCTTTAAATTTGAATTATTCCTAATCAGAAAAACTTGAAAGACCACAACCGCAAGCAAAACTGGAAGTCCAGACTCCATGAAGTAATTTATGAAGCCGACACCACGGCAGGCAAAATCTTTGATATTGCTTTACTGGTGATTATTGCTATTAGCGTGGCACTGGTAATGATGGAAAGCGTTACGGAGCTCTATTTAAAATATGCCACCGAATTTTACTGGGCAGAATGGGTAATCACGGCAATTTTTACCGTGGAATATGTATTACGCATCATTAGCATAAGAAGGCCAAAAGCCTATATTTTTAGTTTCTACGGAATAGTGGACCTTCTTTCCACATTGCCAAGTTACATCAGTTTTTTTGTGGGCGGAGCCAATTTGCTTTTTGCCATAAGGGCTCTAAGGCTCCTGCGGGTGTTTAGGGTGCTTAAGATTAGCCGTTATATTGGGGAATCTAACCGGCTCCTGGAAGCGCTAAAAAACAGCAGGGCAAAAATCCTTGTTTTTCTTTTCGCGGTAGTAATAATTTGCGTGATCACAGGCACTTTAATGCATCTAATTGAAGGAGAAACCGGCGGCTTCAATAACATCCCCCTTAGTATTTACTGGTGTATTGTCACCCTCACTACGGTTGGTTTTGGCGATATTGCACCGGTAACACCACTTGGCCGCTTTATAGCTTCGGTTTTGATGATTACAGGCTACGGAATTATTGCCGTTCCCACAGGAATTGTGACATCAGAATACGGCAAAACCAGCGAACCGCACAAACATACTAACACCCAGCACTGCCCGGTTTGCAATGAACAAAATCATCTTGACGAAGCCGAATTTTGCCATAACTGCGGAAACCGACTCAATGCCCACTAATTTTCTCATCAATATTGTTGGCCCTACTGCCATTGGAAAGACCGCTTTGGCAATAGAACTTGCAAGGCATTTTAATACTGAAATCATTTCAGCAGATTCCCGGCAGTTTTTTAAAGAAATGAAGATAGGCACTGCAGTTCCCGATGAAGATGAACTGGCGGCTGCACGCCATCATTTTATTCAGCATATTTCTGTGGAAGAAGACTATTCGGTTGGCGATTTTGAGCGGGACGCGATTGCTAAAATTGAAGAACTTTTTCTGCGGAAAAAAATAGTAGTTATGGTTGGTGGCAGTGGTTTGTACACAAAAAGTGTTACAAATGGCCTGGACGATTTTCCTGAAGTTGATCCGCAGATAAGAGAAAACATAACTTCAACTTTAGAAAAAGAAGGTATTGAGGCGCTACAGCAAAAACTTAAAGACCTGGACCCTGATTATTATAAAAAAGCAGATATACAAAACCCGCACCGCCTGATTCGTGCCCTGGAAATCTGCATTGGAACAGGAAAGCCTTATTCTTCTTTTCTTAATCTGAAGAAAGCGCAAAGAAATTTTCATATTATTTCCATCGGCCTTACTGCCGAAAGGTCAATAATTTATGATCGTATAAACCAGCGAGTAGAAAAGATGGTGGAGAATGGGCTGCTTGAGGAAGCAAAAGACCTTTACCCAAAACGGCATCTAAATGCCCTCAATACCGTGGGATATAAGGAGTTGTTTCAGCATTTTGAAGGAAAAATTTCCCGGGAAGAAGCCGTGGCTGAAATTCAGAAAAATACCCGGCGCTTCGCAAAAAGGCAGCTTACCTGGTTTAGAAAAGACAACTCCATCCAATGGTTTGATATTGCGGAGCCTCTGGAGCAAATCATAATTTATGCTGAAGAGGAAATTAAAGAAAAAGTTGATTCGCCATAAAAATTGAGGCAGAATTGAATTCTACTCGTAAATTATCCTGCGGATTATTTTTTCCTCCCGCCCATCTTTGGTGGTAAAGATTTGCAGAACATAGACGGCAGTTTCCAGAGATCCAATATCCATAGTATATTCCTGCCCCGGCAGCTCTTCTTCAAATTGCCTTTCCAGTAAAAACCTGCCCCGCATATCAAAAACAAGTATTTTATCTATTATAACATTTGAAGGCGCAAGTACCTTAAACTGACCAGTGTTTGGGTTAGGATAAACCCTGATGAATTCCCAGTCCTGTGGCTGGCACAGGCCGGGAGCGGCTTCTACATAAACAGCCACTCTTGCCGTTGTACTGTTTCCATTTTCATCGGTGACCTCAATATCAATATAATTCTGCCCAACATCTTTGCAGGTAAACTCATCTGGCCCAAATTCAAATGTTAGTTCTTCTGAACAATTATCTCTGGCAACAATTGTGCTTCTTAACAGCTCTTCAGTTAAAACAGCCTGGCCATTTTCATCTAATTGAAGCGGCACAGGGTTAGGGACAATCTGCGGGCCTAAATTATCTGCCACGGTTACCGAAAATTCACAGAAGGTCTCCTGCCCATTTTCAGTATAATAGAACCTTTGCCTGCTCACGCCCATATCAGCACAGGTATAAAGACTGCGGCTAAGCGAAAGTTCCCCCTGCGGATTTCCGGTATAAACATCATTAATATCCAGAATAGCTTCCCCATTCTGGTCTAACTCCAGCGTTACGCCGTTTACGCAATTTACCTCGCCGCCTCCTGTATTATCTGCAGTTACCGTAACCACAGTCTGGCAGCTGTCGGTATTGCCGGCAGCATCAATCACGGTGAGGGTAACAATATTTTCACCAATATCTGCCGTGGTAAAAGTAGTTTTATCAATATTCATATTGGCGATTCCGCAGTTATCAGAAGAAGTGGCATCTATCTCTTCCGCAGAAAGGTTTGCTGTTCCGTTTACAAGGCTTAAGCTAAATGCATCCACGCAATCTGCCACCGGGGCAATGTTATCCTGCAACACCACTTCTACACTGCAACTGCCACTTAAAGCCCCAGAATAAGTGAGCTCTATAAAATTCTCATTTTCAAGATTGGAACAATCAAACATCAGATTATCGGCAGTGACCTCTACATTGTCACTTTTGGAAACATATAAATCTGGAAGCGTGAGGCTTGCAGTACCATTTTCATCAAGATTGAGTGTAACAACTTCCCTGCAGTCAATAAAAGCATTGGTATTATCACCAATAACGTTTATGGTTACGGTTGCTTCAGCAGATTCGCCGCCACCATCGGTAACATAGTAAGTAAAACTGTCTACTCCGGAAAAACCTGTATTGGGAGTATACATAAAGGAGCCGTCAGGCCGTAGATTTAGAGAGCCATTGTTTACCTGCGACACCTGGACAACAGTGAGAAGATCAGCATCTGGGTCTGTATCATTTTGCAAGAGGCCTTCTTCCGCAGAAATTTGCAGCTGGGTATCCTGCTGCGTGGAATAATTATCATTTCTTGCTACCGGAGGATCATATTTTACTTCTATGTTTACCACGGCAGGACCGGAATTGCCCTCACCATCGCTGGCGATATAAGTGAAAGAATCGGGGCCGGTATAATCCTCTTGAGGCACGTAAATAAAGGAACCATCGGCATTGAGACTCACCGTCCCAAATGAAGGGCCGTTTTGCAGGGAAGCGGTGAGGTTGTCCCCATCGGCATCAGTATCGTTTGCAAGTATTCCGGGAGCGGAAACCATTAAAGTTTGATTATGAAAAATCTCGTAATAATCATCATTGGCCAACGGATTGTTGTTCTCCCCGCCCGACTGGTTTTGCTGAAGTGTGAGCTGAAAACCACAGCTGGCATTATTTCCCGAAACATCGGTTACTGTGAAGGAAATCTGCTGACTGGCATAAATCACTTCACCCGCAGCCGGGGATTGGGTAATTTGAAGGTTTTCTTCGGAAGTACAATTATCTGAAACCGCTACTTCATCGCGATAATCCGGCACCGTAAAACCTTCTTCAGCATTGAAATTTGCCGTTTTTGGACCCGGGCAGGTAATTCGGGGTTTTGAAGTATCTGATAAATTAAGCTGAAAGCTGCACGAATCATTTTCGCCATTGCGGGTACCGGAAATAGTTATTGTTGTACCTGCAGAAATTACTGTTCCCGCTGCAGGAGATTGCGTGAAAGTTGCCTGCGGAAATTGTTGCTGCAAAGAACCTGTATAATCCGGCAATTCAAATTCACAGTTTTCGTTAAAATTTTCTGTTTGCGTGCCGGGACAGTTAATATCCAGCCCTTCTCCCTCTTCTTCTATAAAAACCCAGAACCTGCAGGTATACGAATTTCCGGCGGCATCGGTAGCGGTTATAGTTATTTCGGTATCTTGCTGTATAAGCACTCCCGGCTCTGGTAACTGCTCTACACTGGCAATTGCGCAATTGTCTGAAACTTCAGATTGTGATATATAATTAGGAATTGTAAATCCTTCTTCAGAATTAGAATCAACGGTTTGATTACCGGGGCAAATCACGTATGGCACACCTGTATCGCGGCGGTTGAGGGTAAATGTACAGCTAACTGTTTCTTCTCCCAAGCTTGCCGTAAGGGTGATAGTTTCTGAATCTCCACTTATTACAGTACCAGGTTCTGGTGACTGACTAATGATGGCCCCGGCTAGATTAACAGTAGCCAGGCCTGTAAAATCCTGCAGTACGTACTGGCAATTTTCATCAGGATTGAAATCTTGGTCCGCAGGACAGATTATCTCCAATTCTTCCTCTTCTCTTTCCTCTAAAGTAAGCTGAAAACTACAACCATTTGTATTTCCTGAAGCATCGATTACGCTAAAGGTTACTGGCTGGCTGGCATAAATTACTTCACCCGCAGCCGGAGATTGAGTGATTGGAAGGTTTTCTTCGGAAGTGCAATTATCTGAAACCGCTATTTCATCACGATAATCGGGTACTTCAAAACCTTCTTCTGCATTGAAATTTGCCGTTTTTGGATCCGGGCAGGTAATTTGAGGGGCCACATCTTCGGTAACAGTAACGCTAAAACTACATTCTGCAGTATTGCCTGCTTCATCTGTAGCCAGGTAAGATACCCTGTGTTCTCCTGTAGGGAAACGATCTTCAAAACCCAGATCGCTCGTGAGCTCTACGCTTACATTTCCAGAATTATCTGTAGCCTCAGGCATAGGAAAAGGCGCTGCTACATCGCACTGGCCTGTAGCCGTGGATATGGTTATATCATAATTAGGGCAGTTTGTAAAAACCGGGGGCTCAGGATCGGCGTTTTCAATAACATTCACGATAAAGCTGCAGGTGGCGGTATTCCCATTTACATCTGTGGCAGTATAGGTAACAGTAGTCTTTCCCACAGGAAAAACATCTCCAGGGGCAAATCCTGCAGTAAGCCCAAAACTGCCCATCCCGCAATTATCGGTAGCGGTAGGCGCAACATACTCAACTGCAGTTCCTGTTTCCCCAAACTCCACAGTAAATTCTTTATCTTCAATACATTCTATTTCGGGATCTTCATTATCTGTAACCTTGATGGTGGCAGAACATTCGGTATACAAACCTGTTTGCTTATCTGTTACCCGTAGTGTTACCTCAACATCATTTCCGGCATCAGAACAATCAAAACTTGCCTGACTAAGATTTAGGAGCACATTATCAAGATCTGGGTCTGACCCATATACATCTTCAGCAGTAATTTGTGCCTGCCCGTTTTCATCTAAAGGCACGGTTTGACCGTTGCAATTGACTTGCGGTGGTGCATTTACAGTAATGGTGACTGTGGCTTCATTAGAATCCAAATTTCCATCATTGGCTACGTAGGTGAAAGTATCTGTTCCAGAAAAACCGGGATCAGGTTCATAAGTGAAAGAACCATCAGAATTGAAAATTACAGTTCCGTTTACAGGCTGATCAACAATTTCTGCCGTAAGGGCATCACCTTCAGCATCTGTATCATTTTCCAAAACACCAGGGGCTGAAACTATTAATGTTTCATCCTGATTTGTCTCATAAAAATCATCATTATTAGCTTCCGGGGCTGTATTTTCTTCTTCAGGTTGATAAATTATTGAAAATTCTCCTTCAGGCTGAAGACCGCATTTAAAAAGATCGGCACCTTCTAAGAAAACCTCAACAAGACCGGGATCATCAGGTATTACTTCTGCAGTAAAATTATCCTCACGTTGAAATTTTTTCAATGTGAAGTCAAAATTTATATCCATCAATGCTGGATAACCAAAAATACTTTCAGGAGGGTCTCCCTGAAATCTTAGATTGTTAATGTAAATAACCCCACAATTATCCAATGCCAGATCAATAGGTAAATTTAAATTAGTGTTGCTAAATTCTTTGACAAAGCTAAAATCCTGGTTGGTATCAAAAACATTAACTGTGTATTTTGCATCCCGAATTGTCTCGTAATTTCCTAAAACCTTTAAAGGATCATTGAACAAGTTGGTTAGATTAAAATCATCTTCATAGTCGACCACATATAAATATCCATAATGATCCACCACCAGACTTCCAGGATTCCCCTGCTCTCCACCCTGAATAACTTTTTTAGGGTTATAATTTTCATCAAAAATAATTATGCGTGGTGCTCTTGCTTCACCTCCTGATTCACTAACATAAATATTTTTATTCTTGTCAACTGCAATTCGAAAAGGATCTTCGATTTGCTGGCCACTATATGTAGTTATTTTCTTTATCAAGCTGCCATTTGGGGCGTATATTTTAATTGCATCCTGATTAGCCGTAATTCCCGTAAAATTATCTGCAACATAAATATTGCCCTCATCATCCAAAGCTAAACCCGTAGCACCCCTAGGATTATCACTATTCGCATTACTTCCTGTTCCAATGGTACCAATTGAATTATATGAAGAGTCAAAAATTAAAACCTGACCTTTTTCTGCATCTGCTACATAAATGTTTCCATTTACCCTATTGAGCACCATGTCTAATGGAGTTTCAAACTCATTTCCTGATATAACTCTGCTTACGTCTCCATTCCCATCTATTTTAAAAACTCCGTCGCCCAGTGTTAAATAAAATAATTCGCTATTCTCGTTAAAGTCAATGCTAATAACGGTTCTACTCAGTTTCCCTAGTAAATATCCTTCAATGTTGTTTGAAAAAACAGCACCAAGTAATTCTCCTGTTGTAGTTTTAACCTGAAAATTTTCTAAACCTCTGTCTGTTCCCTCATACCTAAAATCAGGCTCTTCTCTAAAAATGTTCTGAATATCACCATTAATCACCGAAAAATCGAGTGGTTTTATCTCATCCACACCATCTTCAAAATTAAACTCTATAGGAATGGGATTTGCCGCAGTAGGATCTGGCTCGTCACTGGACATATTCACACGATTCTGCCCCACCACATCCTGAAAAGCAAAAATGAAGAAAAATA
>NZ_JAVRHQ010000038.1:0-17893 GCF_031846485.1 Autumnicola tepida | reverse complement strand
GAGAAGCGCCGGTAAATAAAAAGAGTAAAACAAGCTCATGCCGGGAATTTCTGCTTCTGTTAATTGCAGTCAGAGCCAAATCAAAACCGGAAAAAAAAAAAATGGAAAAACAGATTTTAAAAGTTGTAAAAATAGGAGGGAAGCTTATTGAAGATGAAAATAAGCTACGCGAATTTCTGAAAGATTTCTGCGCTTTGCCTTTCCCTAAAATCCTGGTGCACGGCGGGGGGACTATGGCTACCAAACTGGCTGAAAAACTGGGGTACGATACCAAAATGGTGGATGGCCGCAGGATTACCGATGCCAATTCCATGAAAGTAATTACTATGGTTTACGGCGGCCTTATCAATAAGAATATTGTTGCCAAACTGCAGGCTATTGGTACAAATGCCCTGGGCCTGTGCGGGGCAGATGCGGGAAGCATCGTCTCCAGCAAGAGGGAAATTAAAGAAATCGATTTTGGCTTTGTGGGAGATATCGAGCGGGTGAACACGAGTTTTATTTCTTCCACCTTACAACAAAATATTACCCCTGTTTTTTCCGCGATTTCGTACGACGGGAAGGGAGAATTGCTCAACACCAACGGAGATTCGGTTGCTGCCGAAATCGCCAAAGCCATGGCAGGGATCTATGACACCGAACTTTATTACTGCTTCGAGAAGAAAGGCGTGCTAACAGACGTTGAAAATGACGAATCTGTGATTGAAGATATAGATGAGCAGCTTTACCGGCAGCTGCTAAACAGGGGGATAATAAGCGAAGGAATGCTGCCCAAGCTTCAGAATTGTTTTGAAGCCCTAAATAACGGTGTGAGCAAGATTTATCTGGGCGACTCCAATCTGCTAAAAAAGAACGCGGTGCATACTAAAATCGTAAAATAATGGAAATTAGCAAATTACAGCAGGAAGCTTTGGAACTGCTGAAGGATTTAATCGAAACCCGGTCTTTTTCAGGAGAAGAAGAAGGCACTGCTAAGCTACTGGAAAACTGGTTTAAGAAGTACGATATTCCCTTTTATCGCCATTTGAACAACGTGTGGGCCTGCAATAAAAACTTCAGCAAAACAAAGCCTACATTGCTGCTTAATTCGCATCATGATACGGTTAAACCAAATTCCGCTTACACGCGCGACCCTTTTAAAGCTGAAATTGAGGACGGCAAGCTGTTCGGGCTGGGGAGTAATGATGCTGGGGGATGCCTGGTTTCGCTTTTGGCAACTTTCACCTTTTTTTACGCTACTGAAGATTTGCAGTACAATATTATTTATGCCGGTTCTGCGGAAGAGGAAACCAATGGAAAAAATGGCATTTCCTGCCTGTTGCCAAAAATGCCGGATATTAATGTGGCTATTGTGGGCGAACCCACGCTGATGAACCTGGCGATAGCCGAAAAAGGCCTGGTGGTTTTTGATGCAGAGGTGAAGGGGACGCCTTCCCATGCGGCACATCCAAATACTAACAATGCTATTTACAAAAGCGCAAAGGCCTTGCAGTGGTTTGAGAGCTATCGTTTCCCTAAAGAATCGCCGGCCCTGGGGGAAGTGAAGCTTACCGTAACGCAAATTAATGCCGGCAGCCAACATAATGTGGTGCCGGCTAAAGTAGATATGGTGATAGACGTGCGGGTAAACGATTGTTACACCAATGCTGAAATCGCGGAAATTCTTGAAAAAGAAGCCCCGGTAGATAATATTAGTCCGCGGTCGTTAAGGTTGAATTCCTCGTCAATTCCGCAGGACCACCAGCTGGTAAAGGCAGGGGTTGCCCTGGGGATGGAAACCTATGGTTCCCCAACACTATCTGACCAGGCCATGCTGAAATGCCCTTCCTTAAAACTTGGCCCGGGTGATTCAACCAGGTCGCATTCCGCAGATGAATTTATTTATGTAAAGGAAATTGAAGAAGGCATTGAAAAATACATCCAGCTCCTGCACAAGGCGCTAAAATAGTAGGGAATTTGGTTTAAAAAACGACACACTCACAAGTTTCCAAAATCTGTGACATCTCGAAATAATAAAACAACTAGTTTATATGAAACTCTGGGATAAAGGCATTTCAATAGATAAAAAAATTGAAAAATTTACAGTCGGGAAGGATCGGGAACTGGATATGTTCCTGGCAGCATATGATCTTGCCGCTTCTAAAGCCCATGCGAAAATGCTGGGTAAAATAGGAATCCTTTCAGCTGAAGAGGTCACCGCGATTGAAGCTGAACTAGGGAAATTACAGGAGCAGCTTGAAAATGGCGATTTTTATATTGAAGAAGATTTTGAAGACGTTCATTCCAAAATAGAATTTGAACTTACCAAAGCTTTAGGAGATACCGGAAAAAAAATCCATACCGCCCGCTCCAGGAACGACCAGGTTTTGGTGGCCATGCAGCTTTATTTTAAAGAAAATTTGCAGCAGATTTCAGCTAAAACAAAAGAGCTGATAGATGTACTTTTGGGTTTGGCCAAAGAACACCAGGAAAAACTGCTGCCGGGTTATACGCATTTACAGGTGGCCATGCCTTCTTCTTTTGGCCTGTGGTTTTCGGCTTATGCCGAGTTGCTTATAGATGATCTTTACCTGCTTGAGGCGGGGCTAAAAATTGTAGATCAGAATCCGCTTGGTTCTGCCGCAGGTTATGGTTCCTCTTTTCCCATAGACAGGGAATTTACTACCAAAGAACTGGGGTTTTCAGCATTAAAATACAACGTAGTTGCCGCACAAATGAGCCGTGGGAAATGTGAAAGAACGGTAACTTCAAATATCGCTTCGGTGGCAAATACGCTTTCGCGCTTCGCTATGGATATTTGCCTTTATATGAGCCAGAATTTTGATTTTATTACTTTTCCCGATGAACTTACCACCGGCTCCAGCATTATGCCTCACAAAAAAAATCCTGATGTTTTTGAACTCATCAGGGGCAAATGCAATAAGCTACAGAGTATTGCCAACGAAATGATCCTTATCACTAATAATCTGCCCAGCGGCTACCATCGGGATTTTCAGCTTATAAAGGAGAACAGTATTTATTCGGTGGAAAATATAAAGGAAATCCTGGATATTTTTATTCATTCTATCGCGCTTATAAAGGTGAAAGAAATAAACCTGAAAGATGAAAAATATAAATACCTGTTTACCGTAGATAGTATTAATGATCTTGTAATGCAGGGGCAAAGTTTTAGGGAAGCTTACAAAGAAATAGGGGGGCAGGTGCAAAATAATACTTATGAGCCTTCAGAAGGAAAAAAACATACGCATATTGGAAGTAAAGACCATCTTGCCCTGGAGGAAATCAGGAGAAAAAAAGGATAATTTATGATAATAAAACAAGTAAAGGGGCGAATATGGCTTATTTTTTAAATTATAATTGCAGGCAATGGTAGCGAGGTTACAAAATACCAGGCTTTTTAGCTCATAGCATTTATCATCGTCATCAATGAAAAAATATCAAATTAGAATAATATTATTTCTTCTGGTAACTTTTTATTCCGCGGATATTGTTTCTCAAGAGGAAAAAGAAGTTAACCTGCCCATAATTTTTGCAGAATTTATGTTTGGAGGAGCAGGGAGAATTAATGGTAATGCCGGAATATTGGTTGGCGGAGAATTAAATTATCAGTACAAAAAGAATTTGTTCTCAATAAGATATCTGGAAAATTCACAGTTGGAATCAAATATTGTATTCTTAAGTCCTGTGACTCCTTTCCCGATCTTGAGAGAGAAAAATTACAATAAAGAAACAGGTTTATTGTATGGTAAAAGATGGATTTATGGAGGTTCTTCCCTTAGCTTTTCTGGTGGAATATCATTCAACAGCTATTCGAGTAAGTTTATTGATGAAAATGATGATCACTACAGGCTTAGTGATAATTATGTAGGATTCCCTTTTGAAATGAATTTTAAATGGTTCAAATCAGAAAAAAACAGGTATCGAATTATGTATGGGGCAATACCTGTAGGCAAACCGACAGCCTTTGGAAGGGATTTTGGATTTAAATTAACAGGAAATATTTCCAGAAATAGTCTTATAGGCGTGGGCCTGGTTTATGGTATGGGAATACACAAGAATTACTAATCCTTTATGGACCTCAATAAAAATCTACTTGATTTAAAGTGGCTGATAAAAGCTTAAATTTCCCACTAAATATAATTGAAGTAAAATTAAGCAACACTTTTACGTCAAAATAGTACAATGGCACCGGCAAAACTCGAAAAACAAAAAACCTCCCGCCAAAACCACACAAGAAGCGAGAGGTGCAAAAAAACTGAAAAAAAGAAAATTATAATTTTTTTAGATAATAGTCATCTGGCCAAAATTGAGGTTCTCATTATTAATCTTACTGTTATCGGGATCGCTAATTACTCCTTCAAGAAAATCCCCGACTTTAGAGGTAGAGTAGTGGTTGTCTTTATTCAAATCCTGTGTACAAACATTCATTTGTATACTTATTTCAACCGCCCTTCGAACTATATCAGCTTCTTTATTTAAACTAAAATGATCCAGCAGCATTGCAGCTGAAAGAATAGAAGCCACGGGATTGGCAATTCCTTTGCCTGTAGCCTGCGGATAGGAGCCATGGATAGGTTCAAACATGGCACTTACTTCCCCCACAGAGGCAGATGCCAGCAAACCTATGCTGCCACCAATTACACTGGCCTCATCAGAGATAATATCCCCGAACATATTTTCTGTCAGGATCACATCAAATTGGGTAGGGTTAAGGATCATTTGCATGGCGGCGTTGTCCACAAAAAGAAAATCCAGTTCCACATCCTTATAAGCCTGGGCAACTTCCTTAACGGTTTTGCGCCATAACCTTGAAGTTTCCAAAACGTTGGCCTTATCAACCAGAGTGAGTTTTTTTCGGCGTTGCTGTGCAGCTTTAAACGCCAGGTGCGCCACACGCTCAATTTCTTCTACGGAATAAGTACAGGTATCGGTAGCACTTTTTCCGTCTTCAGCAGTACTTTTTTCACCAAAATAAATTCCGCCGGTAAGTTCCCTGTAGATCACCAAATCTGCTCCTGCAATGCGCTCCCGCTTTAAGGGAGACTGGTCCAGAAGTTTCTCATAGGTGTTCACGGGTCGGATATTTGCAAACAGGCCAAGGCCTTTCCTTAGCCGCAGCAAACCTTGTTCAGGCCTCACTTTGGCATCGGGATTATTGTCGAATTTAGGATGGCCGATTGCCCCAAAGAGAACGGCATCAGATTTTTTGCACAAATCTAAAGTGGCTTCAGGTAGCGGATCGCCAACCGAATCTATGGCAGCGGCACCAACCACGGCATTTTCGAAATAAAAATCGTGGTCAAAGCGGTCTGCAACCGCTTTAAGTACTTTTATTGATTGCTGGGTAATTTCCGGTCCAATACCGTCTCCCGGCAATACTGCTATATGTAGTTTCATTTTTTTGCTTGTATTTTATTCTGAAAATTTATTTAATAATTTTCAGAATCTAAACGCCTACCGAAGCAGGTGTGGTTTTCTTATTGTTTTCGTAATTCTTAATCGCCTCCAGTTTGCTAACCAGGAAATCTATATCGTCAAAACCATTGATCATACAGGTTTTCTTGTAAGGATCTATATTGAATCTTTCAGATTCGCCTGTACTGGTAATCGCTATTTTCTGATTCTCCAGGTCTACCTTAATCTTTTCTTCGGAATCTTTCTGAATGGCAATGAATAATTTCTCCAGGAATTCCGGAGAAACCTGTACCGGAAGCAATCCGTTGTTAAGGGAGTTCCCTTTAAAAATATCTGCAAAATAGCTGGAAACAACCACTTTAAAACCATAAGCTTTTAACGCCCAGGCGGCATGCTCACGGCTGGAACCACAGCCAAAATTGTTTCCTGCCACCAGAATAGAACCGGAATACTGATCCTGGTTCAAAACAAAATCAGGGTTAAGTTTATCATACTTATCAAACCTCCAGTCCCTGAAAAGATTTTCTCCAAAGCCGGCCTTATCTGTAGCTTTTAAAAATCGCGCCGGGATTATCTGGTCTGTATCCACATTTTCAATATCTAATGGAACAGCAGTATCTTTAAGTGTGGTAAATTTCTCCATTAGTTGAGCTGTTTAGTATAATCGGTTAATTTTCCTGCGACTGCTGTGGCAGCAGCGGTTAAAGGGCTGGCCAAAATGGTTCTGGAACCCTGTCCCTGCCTTCCTTCAAAATTGCGGTTGCTGGTTGAAACGCAATACTCCCCGGCGGGAATTTTATCATCGTTCATGGCCAGACATGCCGAACAACCAGGTTGTCTTAGCGTGAAACCGGCCTCTTCAAAAATGGCTCTAAGGCCTTCTTCTTCTATTTGCGCGGCTACCTGTCTTGATCCGGGAACGATAAGCGCATTCACATTTTCGGCTTTCTTTTTCCCTTTAATATATGCTGCAGCTGTTCTGAAATCTTCAATCCTGGAATTGGTGCAACTTCCAATGAAGATATAGTTTATCGGCTTGTCCAGAAGAATTTCTCCGGGTTTAAAGCCCATATACTGCAAAGCCTTGGCATCACTTTTCCCGCCTTCAACAGGAATGGAACCGCTTAATTTTATGCCCATTCCGGGATTGGTCCCATAGGTGATCATTGGTTCAATGTCTTCGGCGTCAAAGCTATATTCCTGGTCAAAAACAGCGTCTTCATCTGTTTTTAAAGTTTTCCAGTAAGTTTTTAGCTGCTCGAAATCTTCTCCTTTTGGAGCGAATTCACGCCCTTCAACATATTCAAAAGTGGTTTCGTCTGGGGCAATCAATCCGCCGCGGGCACCCATTTCAATGCTCATATTGCACACCGTCATACGGCCTTCCATAGACATGTTTTCGAAAACATCCCCGGCATATTCACAGAAATAACCTGTACCCGAATTTGTACCCAGCTTACTGATGATGTAAAGAATCACATCTTTAGGCAAAACCCCGTTCTTCAGTTTGCCGTTTACGTTTACCCTAAGCTTTTTAGGCTTTTCCACCAGCAGGCACTGGCTCGCAAAAACCTGAGCTACCTGGCTGGTTCCTATCCCGAAAGCGATAGTTCCAAAGGCGCCGTGGGTAGAGGTGTGGCTGTCGCCACAAACAATGGTCATTCCCGGTTTGGTAATGCCAAGTTCCGGGGCCATTACGTGCACAATCCCATTGTATGGGTGCCCAAGCCCATACAGGGTGATATTGTTTTCTTCGCAATTGTGGGTGAGTTCCTTAAGTTGTTTTCGCGACAACAGGTCCTGCACCGGCAGGTGCTGATTTTGGGTTGGGGTATTATGATCGGCAGTGGCCACCACCTGTTGTGGCCGGAAAACGGGAATATCCCGCTCTTTTAATTCATTAAAAGCCTGCGGACTCGTAACCTCGTGTATCAGATGTTGATCGATATACAAGATGTCTGGTCCGTCAGGGATGGATTCTACGATATGAGAATCCCATATTTTATCGAAAAGTGTCTTTTTCATTATGCAATAGCCATATTTTTTCTTGATAATTTCATGATTTCATGAATATCGTTATCTACAACCTCTTTTCTGCAATCGGCGTAATTTAAAAATTCATTGTAAACGCAATCTAACTGAAGTTTAGTCAATTCATAACCCATTTTTTTGGCGCGGTAAGCAAGGGCGGCCCTTCCGCTTCTTGCGGTAAGTACAATGGCCGACTCGGTGACGCCTACATCGGCAGGGTCTATAATCTCGTAAGTTTCCCTGTTTTTAATCACGCCGTCCTGGTGGATTCCTGAACTATGGGCAAAAGCATTTGCCCCAACAATAGCTTTGTTGGGCTGCACAAACATTCCCATTTCGCGGGAGACCATGCAACTGGTATCATAAAGGAATTTTGGATTAATATCAGTGGTCAGGTTTAAAGTAGGGTGCTGTCTCAGGATCATTACCACCTCTTCCAAAGCGGTATTTCCTGCGCGTTCTCCAATTCCGTTAATGGTACATTCAATTTGTCTCGCGCCATTGGAAATTCCCGCAATGGCATTGGCGGTAGCCATTCCCAGATCATTGTGGCAATGGCAGGAAATGCGTACGTTTTCAATTCCTTTTACGTTTTCCTTCAGATATTTTATCTTTTTGCCATATTCTTCAGGAAGGCAATAGCCTGTTGTATCTGGAATATTCAGTACGGTTGCACCGGCCTCCACGGCAGCAGTACATACTTTGGCAAGAAATTCATTTTCTGTACGCCCGGCATCTTCAGCATAAAACTCCACGTCATCTACAAAAGTTTTAGCGTAGGCCACCGCTTCCCGTGCCCTCTCAATAATCTCTTCGCGGGTGGATTTAAATTTGTATTTTATATGAGAATCTGAAGTACCAATCCCGGTGTGAATTCTCGGTTTTTTGGCATATCGCAGCGCCTGTGCTGCAACCTCTATGTCTTTCTTCACCGCACGCGTCAATCCGCAAACCGCCGCGTTTTTAACCAATTTCGAAATTTCTAAAACCGATTGAAAATCGCCGGGGCTGGAAACAGGAAAACCTGCTTCTATCACATCTACGCCCAGCTCATCCAGTCGGGCAGCAATTTTCAATTTTTGGGCAGTATTCAATTTACAGCCCGGTACCTGTTCTCCGTCTCGTAAAGTTGTGTCAAAAATTTCTACCTTTTCTGTACTCATAAGAGATTTTTTTTACTTTATCTTTAACTAAATTATGATTATATCCACTCTTTAGCCCGGTTGCAAACTACACGTTACGATAATTAATTGGGGTATTAAAATGTAATTATACTGATTATCAGTAAATTAAAAAGCTTTTTGTTACAATGACTAACGATTTGTCTGACAATCTTTTTTCTTTAATCAAGTCACTTTCCCCTTCAGAAAAAAGACAATTTTCCCTTTACGTTGGAAGGATTGGGGTAAATACCGACAGTAAATTTCTCAATTTATTTAAGGTGATGTCTAAGCTGAAGAAATATGACGAGGAAGTAATCCTGAAAAACACCCGGATCAGCAAGAAACAATTATCTAATGTAAAAGCACATTTGTACCGTCAGATCTTAATTAGTTTAAGGTTAAATCCTTCCCACCAGAGTATGCCGGTTCAAATACGCGAACAGCTGGATTTTGCCATTATCTTGTACCGAAAGGGATTATACAAGCAAAGTTTAAAGCTGCTCGATAAGGTAAAGGCAACCGCGATTTATTATGAAGAGAAAAACATAGCCTATGAAATTCTGGACTGGGAAAAAATTATAGAATCCCAGTACATTACCCGTAGCATTAATAACCGTGCGGAAACTTTAATAGAACAAACAGAGGAACTTACCAACCTTAGTGTGATTGCGAGTAAGCTTTCCAATCTCTCTTTACATTTGTACGCTATTTTCCTAAAAATGGGTTATGCACGTACTGAAGAAGAGGCGCTTCAGGTAAAGAGGGATTTTGAAAACGGCCTGCCTGATTACAATTTTGCTGATCTTGGCTTCAGGGAGAAATTGTGGCTTTATAAAGCGTATTTATGGTACAGTTTTATTCGGCAGGATTTTCTTGCCTGCTTCCGGTACGCTTCGAAATGGAACGAACTTTTTAATGAAAACAAACATCTTATTCCGGTGCACCCCGTTTCTTACTTAAAAGGAAATCATTATTTGCTGGAGGCATTGTTTTACCTGAACCACGCCAGTGTCTTTGAAAAAGTGCTGAAGGACCTGGAAAAAAATCTTAAAGATCCGCGGGTGCCTGATGATGATAACATAGCAGCGCTCTCTTTCCTGTACTTATATTCGAACAAATTAAACCTTAGGTTTATGAAAGGAGAGTTTGCCGGGGGGGATAAGCTGGTGGAGAAAATTCAGAAAAAAATAAAGAAATATAAAAGCAGGATAGATGAACACCACATCATGGTGTTTTACTATAAGATCGCCTGCCTCTATTTTGGCGATGGCAACAATAAAAAGTGTATAGAATTCCTGAAAAAGATCATTAATAACAAATCCCTTGAAATGCGGGAAGACCTTATGTGTTTTGCCAGGATCCTGAACCTGGTGGCGCATTACGAGGCCGGGCTGGATTATCATTTGGAAAGGCTGATTAAATCTACCTATAAATTTTTGATCAAGATGAACGACCTTCATGAGGTGCAGCTGGAAATGATCAAATTTTTAAGGCACCTTCCGGATGTTTCTCCTTTGGAAATCAAGGCAGAATTCCGCAAATTGCACCACACTTTACAAGCCTATGAAGATCACCCTTACGAGCGAAGGGCTTTTTTATACCTGGATATTATTTCCTGGCTTGAAAGTAAGATCGAAAACCGGCCGGTAGGGGAGGTGATTAAGGAAAAGGCCCTCCAGGTAGCCAGATAAAACGCTAAATTGACTGTAAAAAACCAGCATCTAAAACATATACTTGAGCTTAACCTGGCGGTTATACTCATAAGTACATCCGGAACTTTAGGAAGGTATATCACGCTCAGCCCTTTTGTGATTATACTTTTCAGGGCAATAATGGCGGGAACGGTACTTTATATCTTCTGCAGGTACAAGAACTTCAGGATAAAAATTGCCAATAAACGGGACCTGCTAAAAGTAATCCTGGGAGGTTGCCTGATGGGCATTCACTGGATCACCTATTTTTTCTCACTGAAATTTTCAAGCGTGGCTGTGGGAATGCTTTCCATTTATACCTATCCTGTAATTACCACTTTTTTAGAACCATTCCTGCTGAAGACCAATTTCAGCAAAATGCACCTGGCGCTGGCAGTGCTGGTGCTCTGCGGGATTTATTTTCTGGTGCCGGAATTCAGTTTTGAAAACGACCAGACCCTGGCAGTGGCTTTTGGCGTGACTTCAGCCTTTTTTTATTCCCTGCGCAATATTTTGATGAAACAGGAAGTTGAAAGGTATAACGGATCGGTATTAATGATGTACCAGATGATTATCATCAGCTGCCTGCTTATCCCCGTTTTCTTCATTTTTGACCTTTCCGGGGTGGTGTCCCAGCTGGTACCTATTTTTATCCTGGCACTGGTAACCACCTGTCTCGGCCATACCTTATTGCTGATGAGTTTCAGGAATTTTTCTGTGACCACAGCCAGTATTATAAGCAGTGCCCAACCGGTTTATGGGATTTTGCTAGGCCTTTTGTTCCTGGGAGAATATCCCGCGATAAATACCATTATTGGAGGTGTACTTATAATATGCGCTGTTTTTGCTGAAATAAGCCGAAGTATGAAAAGGCAAAATTAGGTACAGGCATTCCAGATCGCGTCTTGCGGAGGAGGGGCAATAATATGAACAGGTTCCTTTTTTACGGGGTGCACAAATTTAAGTTCCCGCGCATGTAAATGTATGCTGGCATCTTTGTTACTCCTGTCGAAGCCGTATTTTAAATCTCCCTTTATGGGGCAGCCAATCGCGGAGAGCTGGCTCCTTATCTGGTGGTGCCTACCGGTATGCAAATCTACTTGCAGAAGGTAATAGTGGTCCAGTTTTTTAAGAACCTGGTAATCCAGTATGGCTTTTTTGCTATCGGGAACTTCTTTTATATGCGCGTAAGATTTGTTCTGCTTTGGGTTACGCTTCATAAAATGAACCAGCGTAGCGCTTTCTTGTGGAGGTTCATTTTTGATCACCGCCCAATAGGTTTTTTTAGCGTCTTTATCTTTAAAGAGTTTGTTTAGCCTTGGAAGGGCTTTGGAAGTTCTTGAAAAAAGCACAATCCCGCTGGTAGGCCGGTCCAGCCGGTGTACTACTCCTAAATAAACGTTCCCGGGTTTGTTGTATTTTTCCTTTAGATAAGATTTTACCACTTCACTAAGTGGCTTGTCCCCGGTTTTATCTCCCTGCACGATATCCCCCGGCCGTTTGTTCACCACGATTATGTGATTATCTTCATACAATACCTGAAGATTATCTTTATTGGAAATGGTTTTATCTGAATTCAATTCGCGGATAAGTTTTGTAGAAAAAATTGTTCAAATACTTTGAATAAAATCCGCAAATGATAATTTCTTCTAACTTCTAACTTCTAACTTCTAACTTCTAACTTCTAACTTCTAACTTCAATTAGTATTGTTCTTCATCTGAAGGGAAATCACGGCTTTTTACATCTTTGGTGTAATTTTCAAAGGCGCTGGTCATCTGGGAATGCAGGTCGGCATACCTTCTTAAAAACCGCGGATTAAATTCATGCGTCATGCCCAGCATGTCATGAACCACCAGCACCTGCCCGTCTACCCCGTTTCCGGCTCCAATTCCTATAACCGGAATGGTAAGGCTTTCTGCCACTTCTTTTGCCAGTTTAGCAGGAACTTTTTCCAGCACTACAGCAAAACAACCCATTTTTTCAAGCAGCAAAGCATCAGATTTTAATTTTTCGGCTTCCTGTTCTTCCTTAGCGCGTACCGTGTAGGTTCCGAATTTATAAATAGATTGTGGCGTAAGGCCTAAATGCCCCATAACAGGAATTCCCGCATGAAGAATCCGTTTTATGGAATCTTTTATTTCTTTCCCACCTTCCAGCTTTACTGCATGCGCACCGCTTTCTTTCATTATGCGAATTGCAGATCGCAAAGCTTCTTTTGGGTCGCTCTGGTAACTTCCAAAAGGCAGGTCTACCACCACCAGTGCCCGGTTAATTGCCCGCACCACGCTGGAGGCGTGATATATCATCTGGTCCAGGGTAATGGGAAGGGTGGTTTCATGCCCCGCCATTACATTGCTCGCAGAGTCTCCAACCAAAATCACATCTATTCCGGCCCCATCTACAATTTTGGCCATGGTAAAATCGTAAGCGGTAAGCATGGCAATTTTTTCGCCATGGTTTTTCATATCAACAAGGGATTTTACCGTAATTCTTTTATACTCTTTCTTAGCAACAGACATCAGATTCTTTTTTGTTGGAGTAAAAGTAGTAAATTAGTTGACCACATTCAAAGTGAAAGCCGGAAAGGCCAAATTTTAAAGGCGCTTATATTCCGGAATAATCAAAATAATGAGCTAAAAACTATATTATGAAAATTAACCTCACCATGCTCGCATTGTTTTTCTTCGGAATATCTTTCGCGCAGGAACCTGAAAATGAAAATACTTCCGCAGAATTTGAAATAGAAGGGTCATCTGAAGCCGATGCCAAGGATGCCGCGGTAAAGCTGGTAGAAGATTTTTTCGTGGCATTTCATAAAAAAGACACCACTGCAATGAGGGAATTTGCACATCCCGATATTGTGATGCGCTCTGTAGCAGTAGATACCGCGGGAAGCAATACGGTTACAACAGAATCATATTCCGAATTTTTGAAATCTATAGGTTCTATTCCTACGTCTACCAAATTTGAAGAACGTTTGCATTCTTTTGCCGTACATGCTTCAGGAGAACTTGCAAGTGTTCTGACGCCTTATTCGGTTTATGTAGATGACCAGTTAAAACATTGCGGGGTAAATTCTTTTCAACTGGTGAAAGTGGGTGAGGAGTGGAAAATCCTTTACCTGGTAGATACCAGGAAAACTGAAGGTTGTGAAACATTTGAAGCCAGGGAAAGAGCAGGAGGAGAGACTAAAAAGGTCCTGGATAAAGCTCCTGATTTTGATGATAAATAGGATCTGTTCAAATTGAACAAAAATAAATGTCAGCTCGGGCGCAGTCGAGAGCTTATGGAAAAAAGTACTTCCAATATTCTCTATTCTCGACTGCGCTCGAATCGACAAACTTATTCTTGAACAGCCTGTAATTTTGTGTTTTAAAGCTTTAGTTTTACGGCCTTAACACCACTCTAAAACGCGCTTTATTATTGATCATCTTATCATAAGCTTCATTTACCTTATCCAATGGAAATTCTTCTATCATTGGAGTGGTTCCGCTAAGGGCACTAAAATTAAGGGTGTCTTCAGAATCCATCGCGGTACCGCTCGCCCAGCCTGCTGCTGTTTTTCTCCCCTGGAGTAACTGCATTGGTGATACTTCCACGGGTTCTCCTGTTGCCGCTACCATTACTATTTTTCCATTAATTCCAATCCCGTCAATTACTGAACTTATGGCTTTGCTGTTGGGTGCAGTAGCCAGGATAAGATCGGCGCCGCCTAATTTTTGAAGTTCTTCTGCGGCATCCTGTTCTCCTGTATTTATAAAATGATGTGCCCCAAGTTTACTGGCAAGTTCTTTTTTGTCATCGCTGGTGGAAATGGCCACCGTTCTCATGCCCATTTTTGCAGCATACTGAACAGCTAAATGCCCTAAACCGCCAATTCCCTGCACTGCCACGGTATCTCCCGCGGTAACACCGGAATTTCTAATCGCGTTATAAACAGTGATCCCTGCACATAACAGAGGTGCGGCATCTGCTGAAGACAATTCATCGGGAACGCTGGCCACGGCTTCATGTGGTGCAGTCATAAATTCGGTGTAACCTCCATCATAAGAGATTCCGCTAATTTTAGCATTCTCGCAGTTGATAAAATCTCCGCGGCGGCAGGGTTCGCAGGTAAAACAATGTCCACCATGCCATCCTACCCCAACACGCTGGCCTTTTTTCCAATTGGTAACCCGCTCACCAACTTCTTCAACAATTCCCACAACTTCGTGTCCGGGCACCCTTGGATAATCAATGGGGAAAATGCCTTCTTTTACAATAGCATCGCTATGGCAAATTCCGCAGGCTTCCACCTTTATTAAAACTTCATTTTCTTTTGGAGAGGGTTTGTCGATATCTACCACAACAAATTCTCCTCCTTTTTCTTTAACCTGTACAGCTTTCATAACTTATTTTTTTGGATTTTGAAGTTACAAAAAAGAAGGGCCTTCGGTTTTAATCCTTTGTTAAATCCCGTAGAGGGATTATTGTACTCCCTAATCTGTCCGCGGAAATCTCTATCCAGAGTAGTGTGAAAGGTTACTGAAGTTTCGGAAAAAGGAAAAATACAATAATGCCGTTATTCATCATGTGCATCAAAATTGGCCAGATAAGGCCGTGGTTCTCGATTTTTACTTTTCCGAAGAAATAGCCGGCAATCATCCTGGGAAAGACCAACAGGAATAGGGCGATATTGATTTCAAAAACTTCCACATAATTGTAAATATGAACCAGGCCGAAAAAGAAGGCGAAGAGCAGCCACAATGGTTTATAATATCGGATGAGGATTTTTTGTGAAGCTGAAATTAAATTTTTAGTTGTGAATTCCTTCAGAAATAAAAATATAAGTATTGCTGAAACCAATAGAAGAGCAAAACTTAAAGCCCAATAAACATTTTCCGGGATAAGAAAAGCACCAAAAATCACCATCCAGGTGCAAATGAAGAAGAAAATGTCGTTCTCTGAAGGTTTTATCAGGCTTCTGAAAATGCCTTCTTCCAGTACGGGTGCAACCACCAATGCCATTAGGGCAAACCTTAGCGGACTTTCATCCAGCATCTGGAAAAGTTCTGTTTGCTCATATTTGTCTAAATCTATGCCTGGAAAGATACTGTTGAGAATACCAATTAAGGTAAAGAAACCAAAATAGCAGGCCACCATAAAAACGTAATTACGAATGAGGTTCCTTACTTTATCTGCTGAAGTTTCCAGGGCCGGTAGTTTAGGATATTGTTTCAGGTTTAGCAGTCACTCAGATTCACTTTTACCGCCAGTCCGCCTTCTGAAGTTTCCTTATACTTGGAGTTCATATCCTTCGCGGTGTCCCACATGGTTTCAATAACCTTGTCCAGCGGCACCTTGGCTTTGGTAGCGTCACTTTCCAAAGCAATTTCAGCGGCATTTATGGCTTTAATCGCGCCCATGGCATTTCTCTCTATACAGGGCACCTGTACGAGCCCGGCAATAGGATCACAGGTGAGGCCAAGATGATGTTCCATGGCAATTTCGCTGGCCATTAAAACCTGTTCCGGTGTGCCTCCTAAAAGTTCACAAAGTCCGCCAGCAGCCATAGCGGAAGAAACGCCAATTTCGGCCTGGCAGCCACCCATGGCGGCAGAAATGGTCGCGCCCTTTTTGAACAGGCTGCCAATCTCGCCGGCCACAAGCATAAAGCGTTTTAAGTCTTCAAAAGTAGCGTCATGATTTTCAATAACTGCATAATACATCATTACTGCCGGCACTGTTCCTGCGCTCCCGTTGGTAGGAGCGGTTACCACTCGTCCCAGGGAAGCATTTACTTCGTTTACACTTAACGCGAAACAGCTTACCCATTTTAAAATTTGCCGAAATTTTACCTCGGTATTGCGAATGGCGGTAATCCATTCTTCCGGAGAATTATATTCACTATTGCCCATAAGCCGCTGGTGCATTTCGAAAGCGCGGCGTTTTACATTAAGGCCACCGGGAAGGGTGCCTTCGGTATGGCAGCCAATGTACATAGATTCCAGCATTACGTCCCAAACCTGCCTTAGTCCTGCATTTATTTCTTCTTCACTTCGCATGGATTTTTCATTCTCCAGAACCAGTTCAGAAATTTTTTTGTTTTCAGAATGGCAGTAGGCCAGAAGGTCTTTACCTTTTTCTATTGGAAAGGGAAATTCATCAAATTCTGCTTTCTTCTTTTTGGCATTTTTGCGCTCTTTTTTCACTACAAATCCGCCGCCTATGGAGTAAAAAGAAGAAGAAATTTTTTTGCCGCTTTTAAGGCTGGCCCTGAAGGTCATTCCGTTAGGATGAAATTCTAAAAATTTGCGGTTAAATTTTACATCATTCTTGATGCTAAAAGGAATCTCCTTTTCACCATTCAGCTGAAGGATATTACTGTTCCTGATATTTTCAATTTCCTGATCGATAATGGAGATATCCATGCTCACAGGATCGTGACCACAAAGCCCCAGAATTGTGGCAATATCTGTAGCATGGCCTTTTCCGGTTAAAGAAAGGGAACCATACAAATCTATATGGATACGTTCCACTTCTCTAAACTGGTCCTTTTCCTTCAACTCCTTTATCCATCGCTGGGCAGCCCGCCAGGGTCCCAGAGTGTGGGAGCTGGAAGGGCCAACGCCAACTTTAAGCATATCAAATACGCTAATACATTCCATATTTTGCAGTGTGGTTTAGTGGGCAAAGGTAGAGATTAGCAAACAGACCGTGAAATAAAAAGGGTCCTGCCAAAATTAATTTCCGGTCATCCATTCACTAATGTTATAGCAATATTAGTCGTGCCTGCTTATGAGAGGAGTTTCTTTTTTGGAATGGGATTACATAAAGGGTTTCTCCGGCATTCGCTGCTGCCTGGCTCCCAGAATATCAATTTTTTGGATGTTTGGTTCTTTGCTTAACAAGGTGTCTTTAAATTCCATCAATTTAGCAGCAATTTCTCCATTTAGATGGGCATCCCGGCCTTCTTCATCACTAAAGGTGTCAAATATTCCGAAAGTATGTTCATCTATCCTGAAAGCAAACCAATCTACTGTTTTTTCTTCTTTCCGCGCCAGATCTGCCGCGGAAGTAAGAAAAGATTCCACTTTATCTGCCTGTCCTGTTCTGGCAACAATAGTTGCAATTAATCCTTTTTTAACCATAACTCGTTTTTTATTTTAATATATCCTTTTTCAGATGCTTAGAAAATACAACTCCTTTTCAGGATTTTGCGTGAAATTCCTGTTAAGATTTGTTATTCATGTTTGTTGTTTTTGTCTGTTGTTCAGTGTTAATTTGTTTTACTTTTATATAAAATTAGTTCCATAGAACTACCCCGGCCTTCGGCCACCCCTCCTTTAAAAGGAGGGGAGCTATAGTGAGCATTTTGAAAATTAAATTTTGAGTTTTAGTGAATCCTGCAAGGAACCCTGAACTACAAACTCTTACCAACCACCCCAATCTTTGGCCGCTGCTCCTTTAAAAGGATGGAGCTTTTTTATTTTAAATGCTGAATTTTGAATGGATTATTATCTTACTTGTCCATTGTCCATTGTCCATTGTCCATTGTCCATTGTCCATTGTCCATTGTCCATTGTCCATCGTCTATTGTATATTTTTTATTC
>NZ_JAVRHQ010000037.1:0-21462 GCF_031846485.1 Autumnicola tepida | reverse complement strand
AAACTGCGAATTAATCTGAAGGGTAAGCATTGGATTTTGCTTAAAATCATGTTTTTTACCCTTCCGGCTTATCAGCGCTTGCTGATAAAGCCACCTTCCCTTAAAAAAGGGAAGGAGCCACAGGCAAATGAAAGATAAATTCCAAAAAATTAGCGTTTATCGGTGTTCAGAACCAAAAGCTGTTTATAACCTGTTAGGTCTCTGTTATGGCAAAGGTGTGAAAAGAGGTTCTGAAATCTTCACCTTCCTCCTCATTTACGCTATCCTGGTTCTTGGCTCCTGTTTCCTGATTCAAAAAAATCTCCAGCAGATATCGCGGATTTTCGCAGAAATATGGCGATACCAAAATTTGACAATTATCGGTTTCCTTATTATGACCAAATCAAGTATTCTCCTTTATAGGAACTCGTTATTTAAAAACAAGTTTATTTACCCTTCCGTCTTTATCAGCTCCCGCTGATAAAGCCACCTTCCCTTAAAAAAGGGAAGGAGCCACAGGCAAATGAAAGATAAATTCCAAAAAATTACCGTTTATCGGTGTTCAGAACCAAAAGCTGTTTATAACCTGTTAGGTCTCTGTTATGGCAAAGGTGTGAAAAAGAGGTTCTGAAATCTTCACCTTCCTCCTCATTTACGGTATCCTGGTTCTTGCCTCCTGTTTCCTGATTCAAAAAAATCTCCCGCAGATATCGCGGATTTTCGCAGAAATATGACGATACCAAAATTTGACAATTATCGGTTTCCTTATTATGACCAAATCAAGTATTCTCCTTTATAGGAACTCGTTATTGAAAAACAAGTTTATTTACCCTTCCGTCTTTATCAGCTCCCGCTGATAAAGCCACCTTCCCTTAAAAAAGGGAAGGAGCCACACCTGAAAATAAGAGGAAGCCTTTGAAATAGCCAATATCGGCGTTTGAAATCTTCGCTCTTCTCTTCTTTACAACGCCCTGGTTCTTGCCTCCTGCTTCCTGATTCAAAAAAATCTCCCGCAGATATCGCGGATTTTCGCAGAAATATGGCGATACCAGAATTTAACAATTATCGGTTTCCTTATATGATCAGATCAAGTATTCTCCTTTATAGGAACTCGTTATTTAAAAACAAGTTTGTTTGCCATTCGTCTTCATCAGCTCTCGCTGATAAAGCCATCTTCCCTTAAAAAAAGGGAAGGAGCCATAGTTTTGAACTTTTTGACTTTTAACTTTTCAACTTTTTTTGCGTTAGGGATAGCAGCGGTATCCTTATAGCGGAATAGCGGGTACTGAATTTGATAGTTTTCCAAACTCCTTAATATATCCCATATCTTCCCCTCCTCCAATAACCGCTATAAGATACAGCGGATAGCCCGGCCGCGACCTTTTGGGAGCGGAAACGCCCAAAACAAACATATTCCACAAATTCTGTATTGCGCAACCAAGTTCAACCGCTTATCTTTGCTTTTCTAAATTGAAAAGCAAGACATGATTAAGGTTACTTTGCCGGACGGCAGTATTAAGGAATTCGAGAAAGGCACAACGCCCATGGATGTTGCACAGAGCATTAGTGCAGGCCTGGCAAGAAATGTGATTTCAGCTAAATTTAATGATAAAATTATAGAAACCGCCACGCCTTTAACTACCAACGGCAGCCTTACCTTATATACATGGAATGACGAAGAGGGGAAAAAGGCCTTCTGGCACTCCACTTCCCACGTAATGGCCCAGGCCATAGAAGAGCTGTATCCAGGCGCAAAGCTCACCATTGGCCCCGCCATTGAAAACGGGTTTTATTACGATGTGGACTTTGGGGAGCATAAAATTTCGGAAAATGATTTTGGAAAGATAGAAACCAAAATGCTGGAAATTGCCCGCGGAAAGCACGATTTTAAAATGCGCGAAGTTTCCAAGGCCGATGCTCTTGACTATTACAAGAAGCAGAACAATCCGTTTAAAGTGGAATTGATCGAAAACCTGGAAGACGGGACCATCACTTTTTGCGATCACGACACTTTTACCGACTTATGCCGTGGAGGCCATATTCCCAATACCGGCATAATTAAAGCGGTAAAACTAATGAGTGCCGCCGGTGCATACTGGCGCGGTGATGAGAAAAATCCGCAGCTGACCAGGATTTATGGTACTTCTTTCCCGAAACAAAAAGAGCTTAAAGAATATCTGGAATTGCTGGAAGAGGCAAAAAAACGAGATCATCGTAAATTAGGACGAGAACTGGAACTTTTTACGTTTTCCCAAAAGGTAGGACAGGGATTGCCACTATGGCTGCCAAAAGGTGCCGCGTTGCGGGAGCGTCTTGAAAATTTTCTAAAAAAAGCCCAAAAAGGAGCGGGATACGAAATGGTGGTAAGCCCTCATATTGGGCAAAAAGAACTTTATGTAACTTCCGGGCATTATGCCAAATACGGGGAAGACAGTTTCCAGCCTATAAAAACCCCTAATGAAGGAGAGGAATTTTTGCTGAAACCAATGAATTGCCCCCACCATTGTGAAATCTATAACGCCACTTCCTGGAGTTACCGCGATTTGCCAAAACGTTTTGCCGAATTTGGTACTGTTTATCGTTACGAGCAGAGCGGGGAATTACACGGTTTAACCCGCGTGCGTGGCTTCACCCAGGATGATGCCCATATTTTCTGTACTCCCGATCAGTTAGACGATGAATTTAAAAAAGTAATAGACCTTACTTTATATGTATTTGATTCTTTAGGTTTTGAAAACTTCACCGCCCAGGTTTCCCTTAGAGATCCTGAAAACAAGCAGAAATATATTGGAAGCGATGACGTGTGGGATAAAGCTGAAAATGCCATCATCGCCGCCGCAAAGGAAAAAGGCCTTAATTATGTTGTAGAAACCGGTGAAGCAGCCTTTTATGGCCCTAAACTGGATTTTATGGTGAAAGATGCCCTTGGCAGAAACTGGCAACTTGGCACCATTCAGGTAGATTATAACCTGCCGGAGCGTTTTGACCTGACATATAAAGGGAGTGACAATGAAAGTCACCGCCCGGTAATGATCCACCGCGCCCCCTTTGGCAGTATGGAACGTTTTGTTGCCATATTGCTTGAACATACAGGAGGAAATTTCCCGCTTTGGTTAATGCCGGAACAGGCTATTATTCTCTCCCTCAGTGAGAAATATGAAAAATACTCCCAAAAAGTTTTAACTTTAATGGAAAATCACGAAATTCGCGCCCGTATAGATAACCGGAACGAAACCATCGGGAAGAAGATTCGCGAAGCAGAAGTGAACAAATTCCCATATATGCTGATTGTTGGAGAACAGGAGGCAAATGATGGTACGGTTTCTGTACGAAAGAGAGGGGAAGGCGACATAGGCACTATGCCGGTAGAAGCTTTTGCCGAAATTATTAACAACGAAATAAAGAAAACGCTGAAGGCGTTTGAAGTTTAACCAAAAATAGATTAGCCATAGCAATACGAAGAAAAAAATCGAAAAGGCCCAGTACGAGAAGGAAAGAGGACGAACACAGAATCAACCAGAAAATCCGCGCTGAAAAGGTGAGGCTTGTGGGTGATAATGTTGAAATGGACGTTTACCCTATTAAGGAAGCCTTAGCAATCGCAGAAGAACTAGGATTGGATTTAGTGGAGATTTCTCCAAATGCCGAACCGCCTGTTGTAAAAGCGATGGACTACAAGAAGTTTCTTTACGAACAGAAGAAACGCGAAAAGGCCATGAAAGCCAAGGCCAGTAAGGTTGTAGTAAAAGAAATTCGATTCGGACCAAATACCGACGACCATGATTATGAATTTAAGAAGCGTAATGCTGAAAAATTCCTGAAAGATGGTGCCAAGTTAAAGGCGTTCGTATTTTTTAAAGGGCGTTCTATTGTCTTTAAAGATAAAGGGGAAATCTTACTGTTGAGACTTGCCACAGATCTTGAAGAACATGGAAAGGTAGAGCAAATGCCAAAACTGGAAGGTAAACGTATGACCATGTTTATGGCTCCTACCAAAAAAGCGAAATAGTCCTCACCCGGAATTTATAAAAGAATTCCCACCTCTCCACGGGAGAGGTTTTTATATGAGGTTTACATTTTTAAAGAATAAGAGAGTTAATTATAAAAGAAGGACAGCATGCCTAAAATGAAAACAAAATCCAGTGCCAAAAAGCGTTTTAAGCTAACAGGTACAGGTAAAATTAAAAGAAAGCACGCGTTTAAAAGCCACATCTTAACAAAGAAGTCTAAAAAACGTAAGCTTGCCTTAACGCACAGTACCTTGGTACACGATGCGGATACGGACAATGTTAAACTTCAGTTACGTTTAAAGTAAGTTGAAGCTCTTAACGGTTTAAATATTTATAAACCCTGGAGTCGGGCAACACTTCGACTGCGCTCAGTGTGACAGTTAGAACTTTAGTTAAAAGTGCCGGTTACCGGCCGCCTGCTACAAAAACAATTAAAATATGCCAAGATCAGTAAATTCAGTTGCCAAGAGAGCCAGAAGAAAAAAGGTTCTTAAGCAAGCAAAAGGTTACTTCGGACGTCGTAAAAACGTTTGGACAGTAGCAAAAAACGCGGTGGAAAAAGCGATGCTTTATTCCTACAGAGACCGCAAAACCAAGAAACGTAATTTCCGCTCATTGTGGATTATGCGTATTAACGCTGCTGCCCGTCAGCAAGGGATGTCTTATTCGCAGTTCATGGGGAAAGTCAAAGCCAGTGGAATCGAACTAAACCGTAAGGTTTTAGCCGATTTGGCAATGAACCATCCTGAAGCGTTTAAAGCGATTGTTGATAAAGTAAAGTAATTAAATAACAAATTATACTCTCTTATATTAAAATCCGGTTCTGTAAAGAGCCGGATTTTTTATTTGTTAAACCTGAACAAATCAACTTATGTGCTGCGGAAAAAAGCACTGGGATTGAACATATCAGTCCTCAAATTACTGGCTCCCAGGGGCGGATAAACCAGAATGAAATTGTAGCCCCGGCCTGCCTGAAGCCCGAGCAACAGTTTCTCCATCTGTTTTTCATACATGCTGTTCTGCCGCCCGGCTAGAACCAGAATAAGATTGTCCCCATGTTTTAAATCCTTCACAAGTTCAGCCTTCAGGATATTACGGTTTTTAAGCACGTGCATTTCGGTCTGCAAACCCCATTTACGCTGAAGTCCCTTTATGATCTCCAGGGTTTCTTCTGAAGAATATATTTGAATTTCTGCGGCAGAACCTGCGGCTAAACGCATGATTTTAGTCATATATAATGATAAACCCGGGTAAAAATGCCCATTATCAGGTATCGTCACTATATGCCTTTTTACGGAATCAAGAGAATAAGGAGCTTTATATATCCAGATAGTAGCATGGCAACTTTTAAGTATTTCCTGAGTAATGCTGCCAAGGGAGCTTTCTACCTCCTGCTTTTTTGCATGAAACCCAAGTATAATATCAGAGATTTTCTGCTCTTTTACAACGCTGGTAATACCATTTGCCAGATTCAGGTCGTACCGCAACAAGCCATTCAAAATCACATCTGTTGCTGATGCAGTAACAACAGCCTTATTAAGGATTTGCCTCGTATGCTTTTCTGCTGCCAGATCTTCTGCGGAATTTTTAATAACGCTAAGCGCATAAATGCCATCCCTGTTTTTGGGAGATTTTAAAGCCAGGGCCAAATTGATCAATTCATTTATGGACCCGGCATTGCTGATGGGAATCAAAATTTTTTCAGAGAAAGTTAGTTTTGTACCAGGTCCATCTTCAGCTAATAATGCAAGATTACGGGCCCCTTTTTGCGCTGAAAAGGAAGCAATGGTACAGGTTACAAGAATCATTAATATGGTGCCATTAAGTACATTTTCGTCCAGGAGGCGAATTGGCATTCCAACCTCTCCGGTACGCAGGATAATATTATATCCTATAACCACTGCCGCAAGGGTGGCCGCAGCCTGGGCGTTGCTAAGCCCGAAGATCACCCTGCGCTCATCTGCTGAAAACCCGAAGGATTTCTGGGTAAGCCAGGCAGCTAAATATTTGGCAGCAGTAGCGACAATTATCATTATCAAACCCACTTTAAGTGTTTCAGCATCCTTAAAAAATACTTTGTAATCTATCAGCATTCCTATTCCAATGAGAAAAAAGGGAATAAAAATGGCATTCCCAACAAACTCGATCCTGTTCATTAAAGGTGAGGTTCGGGAAACAAGCCTGTTCATGGCGATACCTGTGAGGAATGCCCCTAATGCCTTCAATTCCGGCTAATTCAGCCAGAAAGGCGCCAAAAAATACAGAGGCCAACACAAAAATATACTGCCCCACATTATCATCCCATCGTTTAAAAAACCAGCGGCCAACTATGGGAAATAAATAAAGAACAATAAATCCAAAAATAATCGTGGAAATTCCCAGCTGAAACCAGAAGCCCGCATTCACTTCCCCTTTAGTAAGCCCTACAATAACGGCAAGAATCAATAAGGCCAGCACATCGGTAATCATCGTGCCTCCTACGGTAATATTCACGGCACGGTTTCCTGCTACGCCGGCCTTGCGGATTATGGGATAGGCAATTAAGGTGTGGGAGGCAAACATGCTGGCCAGCAATATGGATGTTATCATGGAATAATTGAGCAAATAAAGCCCTGCTCCTATCCCCATAAGCATTGGCACTGTGAATGTATAGAGCCCAAATACGATGCTTTTAGTGCGGTTCCTTTTAAAATCGGCTAGGTCTATTTCCAGGCCAGCTAAAAACATAATGTACAGTAAGCCGGCGGTGCCCGAAAGAATAATCCCACTATCCCTTTCCATTAGGTTTAGTCCGTTAGGGCCAATAACCGCCCCGGCTATAATAAGCCCTAACAGAGGGGGGACTTTAATCCTGTTCAGCAAAATTGGGGTGAACAGGATTAGAAGGAGGATAATTAAAAATTTTAATACCGGATTAGTAATTGGTAAATCCTCCAGCCCGGCGGGAATCATTGCTTTTTCATAAGTTTAGAATTTATAGAGGCAAGCACCTGATACTCCTAATTTCACTCGGATTTTAAATTGTAAAACAAAAATAAAAAATGATTATCACCGTCAGTTCGAGCCTGCCTGGGCGGCAAACAGGCGCAGTCGAAAACTCTTAATGATTAAAATCCTGGCTTCGACTGTGCTCAGCGGAACATTTTTGTAATTAATTTAATTTAAAGTAGGTAACTCACTGCTGACCCCTAAAAATTTATTCTCCCCAGGCACTAAGCACCATTTTTCTTGAACCACCGCTGTCGCGATGCTCGCACAGGTATATTCCCTGCCAGGTGCCCAGGTTTAGCTTACCGTTCGTAAGAGGAATTTGAACTGAATTCCCCATAAGCGAAGCTTTTATATGTGCCGGCATATCATCCGGCCCTTCCAGCGTATGTTTGTAGTAAGGCTGATTTTCCGGCACCATTTTGTTAATGTGGCTTTCAAAGTCTTCCCGCACCGTGGGATCGGCATTTTCGTTAATGGTAAGGCCGGCAGAGGTATGTTTGATAAAAACCTGCAGCATACCTTTTTTAATTTCTGAAATTTCTGGAAACTGGCTTATAATTTCATCGGTTACCAGATGAAATCCGCGGCGTTTAGAGTTTAATTTTATCTCCTTCTGAAAGAATTTATGCATGGCTTTTCTTTTTCCGATTTATCTGAAAAGGTAAAGAACTAAACTCAAATCCTGAAGCATGCCCTTCAAAATTTTACAGCCTGTAAAATTTTTTTGCATTCTCCCCGAATACCTTGCGGAGCAGGTTTTCATCTTGGGCAGAGAGATAGTTCTCAATTACATCTACAGCCTGGGCATAGCTCCCACCGGAGAGGGAAACCGGCCAGTCTGATCCAAAAATAATTTTATCTTCTGAAAAGTTTTCGAATACAAAATCGAGGAAAGGATAAAAATCCTGCAGGCCCCATTCCCTTTTTCCTGCCGCACTCAATAATCCTGAAATTTTACAATACACATTTTTGTTCTGGGCAAGGCTCCTTATCCCCTCTTTCCAATCTTCAGAAGCATTTTCAAATATTTCGGGTTTGCCCATGTGGTTTAGCACAAAACGTTGTTCAGGAAACCTGTTTACAAGTTCTATCGCGCCTTTCAGCTGGTAGGGAAAGACCAAAATCTCATATACAAGGCCAAATTTTGACAGTTTTGATATACCGTTTTGAAATCGCCTATCTACCATAAACTCCCCCCACTCGTCATAAACCGTGTACCTTAAGCCTTTAAAACTTTTGTTTTTGGCATATTGCGCCAGCTTTTCTTCAATATTTTCCGCAGATAAATCCAGCCAGCCCACAACCCCTTTGATGAAGTTATGTTCAGCTGCCAGATTGAGCAAAAACCTGGTTTCCTCCTCACTCTGATCTGCCTGCACAGCAATACAACCATCAAACCCGTGGAGATCGAGCAGGGGCTTCAAATCCTCAGGTGCAAAATCTTTCTGGATAGCCTTATCTTCAATCCAGCCATATCTTTCAGAATTATAATCCCAAAAATGCTGGTGCGCGTCAATCCGCATAAAATATCAGGTTTTTTGTTTTTTCTTTCTGGCCGCAGGAAAAAGGACATTATTCAGAATAAGCCGGTACCCGGGAGAATTAGGATGCAGCTCCAGTTCGGTTTTGGGATCTCCTACCCTATGGGTATAATCTTCGGGATCGTGGCCTCCGTAAAAGGTAAAAAAACCTTTTCCTTTTATACCATGAATGTATCTGGCCTCGCCATTCAGCCTGCTTTCTCCCATTACCAGCACGCTGGCTTTAATATTTTCAGGATTAAAAGCGGTGGTCTGCCCCATAAAACCCTTAACGAGGCGGGTATGGTTTTGGGTAAGCATTGTAGGCACCACATCCCATTTAGCTGAAAAATCCATGAGGGTAAAATAATCGCTTTCTGCTGGGATTTGCCTTTTTTGGGTCATGTCTATGGAAGAAAACTCATAAACCTGCGGATTGCGCTCCAGGATAAAATCGGTGAAAGCGAAGGTATTATTATAATCAATTTTAGCCTGATATCCCGGCTCACTTGGGTCACCGTCGAACATTGCCTCGGCAATATCTACATTTTCTGCAGCAAGGGCAATATCGAAACTGTCTGTTGCGCTGCACATGGCGAACATAAAGCCGCCACCTACCACATAATCCCGGATTTTTAAAGCCACGGCCAGCTTTTCTTCTGAAACCTTATCATAGCCGCGTTCTGCCGCCAGGGCTTCGGCTTCCTTTTTATCTTCTATATACCAGGGTGTGGTCCTGAAGGCCCTGTAAAATTTGCCGTACTGCCCGGTAAAATCTTCATGGTGCAGATGCAGCCAGTCGTACCTCAGCAAAGCATCATTCAGCACCTCACGGTCATAAATCGTTTCATAGGGAATTTCAGCATAGGTAAGTACCATGGTTACCGCATCGTCCCAGGGCTTATTGCCCTGCGGCGAATAAACCGCAATTTCAGGCGCTTTTTCCAGTTCAACGCTTTCCATATTTTGCGACGGACTGCTGATTTCCTCCAGGATCTGGGCGGTTTTACTGTCGCTTATAATTTCAAAAGAAACTCCACGAATCTGGCATTCCCGCCGCAGGGCTTCAGTATCTGAGATTAGAAAAGAACCTCCGCGGTAATTGAGGAGCCAACGCACCTTAAGCTGGTTGACCAGGGAATAATAAGTAATCCCGTATGCTTTTAGATGGTCTGTCTGCGAGTCAGCATCCATGGGAATTAAAATGTTGGATGCAAAACCGGAAGATGACAGAAAAAGAAATAAAAAAACCGCCAGGCCCTTCTTCAGATTAGAAGAAAAACCGGCGGAATATTTTTTGAACCTGAATTTTTTCTGCGGAAAATTAAAAAGGCACGTCGCTGTCGTCATCATTAAAATCGTCATTCATGGAACTGCCAAAAGCTTCATCGGCACTTGGATTTGGCAAATTTTGGTTTCCTCCAAATTCATTCTCATCGTCTCCCCCGCTGTTCATTTTAGAATGGAACTCGAACGGAGAATCAAACTCTTCCAAGTTATCAAATTTACCAAGATGTCCAATAAATTTCAATCGTATATTTTCCAGACCGCCATTACGGTGCTTGGCCACAATAAATTCCGCCTGGCCGTCTGTAGGCGTTCTTTCTTCATCGTCCCACTCATCGATCTTATAATATTCGGGACGGTAGATAAAGGAAACAATATCGGCATCCTGCTCGATCGCCCCGGATTCCCTAAGGTCGGAGAGCAGAGGCCTTTTACTGCCTCCACGGGTTTCCACCGCACGGGAAAGCTGGGAAAGCGCGATTACCGGGACATTAAGTTCTTTGGCCAGCGCTTTAAGGTTTCGTGAAATGGTAGAAATTTCCTGTTCCCTGTTCCCTCCTTTCTGGCTTCCACCGGCGGTCATCAACTGCAAATAATCGATCACGATAAGCTTAATACCGTGCTGTGATGCCAAACGCCTTGCCTTAGCCCGAAGGTCGAAAATAGACAAAGACGGCGTATCATCAATAAAAAGCGGCGCTTTTTCAAGATCTTTAACCTTTACATTAAGCTGTTCCCATTCGTGTTTTTCAAGATTTCCCGTTCTAAGTTTTTCTGAAGACAGCCCGGTTTCCGAAGAAATCAAACGGGTAATAAGCTGTACTGAAGACATTTCCAGGGAGAAAAAAGCCACCGGCAAATTCTGGCCTACCGCAATATTTCGTGCCATAGACAGGGTTAAGGCGGTTTTACCCATACCGGGACGCGCCGCCACAATAATAAGGTCACTGGGCTGCCAGCCCGAGGTAAGCTTATCAAGCCGCTCAAAACCTGAGGGCACCCCACTCAAGCCTTCCTTATTGGAGATCTCCTGAATACGGTTTTTAGCCTGGATCACCAGGCTCTGCGCGGTTTCTGTAGATTTTTTAATATTTCCCTGCGTAACTTCGTACAATTTCGCTTCGGCCTGGTCCAGCAAATCAAAAACATCTGTAGATTCATCGTAAGAATCTTCAATGATCTCATTTGAAATTTTAATAAGGCTGCGCTGGATGTACTTCTGAAGGATTATACGGGCGTGAAATTCGATATGTGCCGAAGAAGATACTTTTTGGGTAAGCTGAATGAGGTAATAATCCCCTCCTGCTTTTTCAAAATTGCCGTCTTTCTTCAGCTGGTTAGAGACTGTTAATAAGTCTATTGCCTCTGTATTTTCAAAGAGTTTATGTATGGCTTCAAAAATGAGTTTATGAGAAGATTTATAGAAGGCATCAGAATGTAGAATATCTATAATCTCATCTACCCCTTTTTTATCAATCATCATTGCGCCAAGCACAACTTCCTCCAAATCAACAGCTTGAGGAGGCAATTTTCCTTTTTCCAGATTAACAACGTTGCTTTGCTTATAGCCAAAGCTTTGCGGGGCAGTGATTTTTTCCATGTTACGAAAGTAAAGAATTTGTTAAGATGGCCTTAAGAAATAAGAGCAAAGTTAGTCCACCGGTAATCAACAATTCTATTGTTGAAAACTTATTTTTTTTGTTCATAGAGATAAAAAAATCCGAAACTTCAGCTTCGGATTAATTCATAATGCGATATAGAACGAATTAGTCTTTAAAAACTCCCATGCCCAGATATTTGTCCATCCTTTTTTCAACAAGATCTGCTGGTGATAAGTTTTTAAATTCATCATAAGCATCGGAAATGGATTTTTTTACAGTATCAAAAATTTCTTTCCTGTTACTGTGGGCACCACCAATAGGTTCTTTTACGATTTCATCGATGAGCTTTTGTTTTTTCATATCCTTGGCCGTAAGCTTCAGCGCGTCTGCCGCGGTTTCTTTATACTCCCAGCTACGCCAAAGGATGGAAGAACAGGATTCAGGAGAAATTACAGAGTACCAGGTGTTCTCCAGCATCAATACTTTATCTCCCACTCCTATGCCAAGCGCTCCACCACTGGCGCCTTCTCCTATAATTACTACAATAATCGGCACTTTAAGGCGGGTCATCTCCAGGATGTTCCTGGCAATGGCCTCTCCCTGTCCGCGTTCTTCGGCTTCAAGGCCCGGATAAGCGCCGGGGGTATCTACTAAACACACCACAGGAAGTCCAAATTTTTCAGCAGATTTCATTAACCGGAGCGCTTTGCGGTATCCTTCAGGATTGGCCATTCCAAAATTCCTGTACTGCCGGGTTTTGGTATTATAACCTTTCTGCTGACCAATGAACATATAGCTTTGCTCATCGATTTTTCCAAGGCCACCAATCATGGCTTTATCGTCCTTTACATTCCTATCGCCGTGAAGTTCCAGAAAAGTATCACCGCAAATAGCTTTTATATAATCTAAGGTATATGGCCTGTTGGGGTGGCGGGACAACTGTACACGCTGCCAGGCGGTTAGATTTTTATAGATCTCTTTTCGGGTTTCCTTGAGTTTCTTTTCAATTTGCTTGCAGGTTGCAGTAACATCTACATCACTTTCTTCTCCTATAGTACAAGCCTTCTTGTATTGTTCTTCTAACTCTTTAATGGGTAATTCAAAATCCAAATATTCCATAAGAATTATGGTGTTTTTTTATTAGCCTACAAATATAACAAACTTTGGAGGGAAGATTTCCAGTTTCCTTTTAATTTTTATGCAGCCCGGAGCTTTTATCTTTTGGAAGTAAACAATAAATATACTGCCAGTATTCCAAAGACAATGTTTGGGAACCATACGGCGATTAGCGGGGAAAATGTAGATTGCTCTGCCATAGTCCCGAAAACTTTATCGAAAAATATAAAAATAAAGGCGAGGGTAATCCCCAGTGCCAGGTTTACCCCCATTCCCCCTCTTCTCTTTTTTGAAGAAACCGCCACTGCAATAACGGTAAGAATAAAGGCCGAAACCGGCAAACTCCACCTCTTGTATGCCACCACCAGGTATCGGTTGATGTTCCCCGAACCACGGCGGCGTTCGGTTTCTATAAAATCGTTGAGCTCGGTATAATTCAGAGTTTCTGCTATGTAAGATTCGGGGGTGAGTTCATCAAATTCGAAAGGCAGAATGGTATCTAGTTTTCTCTGGCTAAAAATTTTATCTGCATTTTCACCTACCACACGACGGTCTACATTGGTAAGGGAATAAGTGGTGTCTTCTTCATTAAATTCGAGGTAAGAAGCGCTTAGTTTAAATTCCAGTTCATTTCCGTCAAAATGCTCGAGGGTGAAATTCCTGGCAGTTTTGGTCCTGGGCTGGAAATTGCTGGCGTAAATGTATTCGTTATCATTAATTTGCCTGTAAACATCCCTCGTCTCCTGGACCTGAGCACCTTTTTTGAGATATTCGTATTTAAATTCATTAAAGCCCTTACTGGCCCTGGGCGCCAAAAACATTCCAAGAATAAGTGCCCCAAAACAAACAATTCCTGCTCCAATAAGATATGGCCTTAAAAAGCGCCAGAAAGATACCCCGCTACTTAGAAAAGCGATAATTTCAGTATTATTGGCAAGCTTGGAGGTAAACCAGATTACCGACAGGAACAAAAAAAGCGGAAACAGCAGATTGGCAAAATAGATGGTGAAATCCAGGTAATATTTTGCCACTTCAATAAAAGGCACTTCGTTTTCAAGAATTTTATCAATCTTTTCAGCAAGGTTTACTGTAATCCCAATAGGAATAAACAGCAAAAGCATTAAAGCAAAAGTTCCTAAATAGCGCTTAAGTATGTACCAGTCGAGGATTTTCAAATTAGAGGCGTTTATCCATTTGTGTAACCATTCTGTTTTTCCAGCTGCTAAAATCACCGGCTAAGATATGTTTTCTGGCCTCGCGAACCAACCACAGGTAGAAGCCCAGGTTATGAACGGTAGCAATTTGCTTGCCAAGCATCTCGTTAACCGTAAATAAATGCCGCAGATACGCTTTGGAATAATACGTATCAACATAGGTAATGCCCATTTCATCGATAGGAGAAAAATCCTCCTGCCATTTTTTATTCTTTATATTAATGGTTCCGTGGGCGGTAAACAGCATTCCATTGCGGGCGTTTCGGGTTGGCATCACGCAATCGAACATATCTACGCCCAGGGCGATATTTTCCAAAATATTGATGGGAGTACCAACGCCCATAAGGTAGCGTGGTTTTTCCTTCGGAAGAATATTTGTGACCACTTCTGTCATGGCATACATTTCTTCAGCCGGTTCGCCTACCGAAAGTCCGCCTATGGCATTGCCTTCAGCTCCAACCGAGGCGATATATTCGGCCGACTGCTCCCGTAAATCCTTATATGTGCTTCCCTGAACAATAGGAAAAAGCGATTGGCTGTAGCCATATAAAGGAGGTGTTTTCTCAAGATGCGCAATGCAGCGGTCCAGCCACCGGTGCGTCATGTGCATAGAACGCCTGGCGTATTTATAATCGCAGGGGTACGGCGTGCATTCATCAAAAGCCATAATAATATCGGCGCCGATCGTCCGCTGGATTTCCATCACATTTTCAGGAGTAAATGTATGGTAAGAACCGTCGATATGGGATTTGAACTTCACGCCCTCTTCCTTAATCTTTCTTCTTGCTGAAAGGGAATATACCTGGTACCCGCCACTATCGGTAAGGATATTGCGGTCCCAGTTCATAAATTTATGAAGGCCGCCAGCTTTTTTAAGAATATCGGTTTGAGGCCGAAGGTAAAGGTGATAGGTGTTCCCCAGGATAATATCGGGATTGATATCTTCCTTTAATTCCCGCTGGTGCACTCCTTTAACCGAAGCCACCGTGCCCACGGGCATAAAAATAGGGGTTTCAATTTTGCCATGATCGGTGGTTATAGTCCCTGCCCTGGCAATGCCTGCCTTATCGGTAGATAAAAGTTCAAAATCCATAAAAAATTTTCAATGGGTGCAAAGATACTCAACATTTGTTCTAAAGAAAGAAAATAGCCTGCCGAGCTACAGATAAGTCCTGCACCTGTAATATACTCAAGTGTTATGTTCAACAAGAGAGGAGAGAGGAGAAAACTTTTTCACTTTCCACTTCCAACTTTTCACTCCTTAAAATATCTCGACTATTTAAGCTTTGGTGAAGCCGATTAAAAAGCTATTTTTGTTATCAACTCATATTTAACAATACAAGACTAAAATGCCAAACATCAAAGAATTAGAAGATTTTGCCACCCAGGTACGCAGGGATATTTTGAGGCAGGTACATAAGGTGAATTCCGGGCACCCTGGAGGATCGCTTGGATGTACCGAATTTTTCACCGCTCTTTACCAGGAAGTGATGGAACATAATATAGATTTTAACATGGACGGGAAAGATGAAGATATCTTCTTCCTCTCTAATGGCCACATTTCGCCTGTATTTTACAGTGTGCTGGCCAGAAGCGGATATTTTCCCGTTGAAGAACTCAGCACGTTCAGGCTTATAGATTCCAGGTTACAGGGACACCCCACCACCCACGAAGGCTTGCCGGGTGTGCGTGTTGCTTCGGGCTCCCTTGGGCAGGGAATGTCTGTAGCGCTGGGAGCCGCACAGGCCAAGAAATTAAACGGGGACAAGCATCTTGTGTATACCCTACACGGGGATGGAGAACTTCAGGAAGGACAAAACTGGGAAGCCATCATGTACGCCGCCGGAAATAAAGTAGACAACATTATTTCTACAATAGACCTTAACGGGCAGCAAATAGACGGTAGCACCGAAACCGTTTTACCTATGGGGAACTTAAAGGCGAAATTTGAAGCTTTTGGCTGGGATGTGATGGAAATAGAAAATGGTAACAACCTTAACCAGGTGTTGGAAGGATTGGCCGAAGCCAAGAAGAGAACCGGAAAAGGCAGACCCGTGTGTATTCTTATGACCACAGTTATGGGGCATGGGGTAGATTTTATGATGCACACCCACGCGTGGCACGGGAAGGCGCCCAACGATGAACAACTGGAGAAAGCACTTGCCCAAAATCCTGAAACACTTGGAGATTATTAATTTCCCTTTACTTATTATCAACATCACAAAAAAATAAATTTTCGCCGCTGCGGAAATGACAAAGAAGTTAAGATGAAAAAATATACAGATACAGGAAAAAAAGATACCCGTTCCGGATTTGGGGACGGCTTAACCGAACTAGGGCGTAAAAATCCTAATGTTGTAGCCTTGTGTGCCGATTTGGTAGGCTCGCTTAAAATGCAGGATTTTATAGATGAAAATCCTGAGCGTTTCTTCCAGGTGGGGATTGCCGAAGCCAATATGATTGGCATGTCTGCCGGCCTTACCATTGGCGGGAAAATTCCCTTCGCAGGTACTTTTGCCAATTTTGCCACAGGAAGGGTTTACGACCAGATTCGCCAGAGTGTTGCCTATTCCAATAAGAATGTGAAAATATGCGCGTCGCACTCCGGCGTTACCCTTGGAGAAGACGGTGCTACGCACCAGATTCTTGAAGATATAGGTCTAATGAAAATGTTGCCGGGAATGACGGTTATAAATACTTGTGATTATAACCAGACAAAAGCTGCCACCATTGCCATTGCCGATCATGACGGGCCGGTTTACCTAAGGTTTGGACGCCCAAAAGTGGCTAATTTCACTCCTGAAGACCAAAACTTTGAAATTGGGAAAGCCGTTCAGCTTTTTGAGGGGAATGATGTAACCATTATTGCCACCGGACACCTGGTTTGGGAAGCCATTCAGGCAGCTGAAAAACTTTCAGAAAAAGGAATAAGCGCAGAAGTGATCAACATTCACACCATTAAGCCGCTTGATTCAGAAGCAATTTTGAAATCCGTTAAAAAGACAGGATGCGTGGTTACTGCTGAAGAGCATAACTTCCTTGGTGGCCTGGGTGAAAGCGTTGCCCGCACCTTAGCTGAAAATCATCCTACACCTCAGGAATTTGTAGCTACACAAGATACTTTTGGGGAAAGCGGAACTCCGGAAAAACTTTTCGCCAAATACGGCCTTAATGCCGACGCTATAATAAAAGCAACGGAAAAGGTTCTTAAAAGAAAGTAGTACCAAAGCCAACTCAAAAAAAGCCTTTCAGGAATTAATGCTGAAAGGCTTTTACATTTTCAGAAATAAATATCTGCCCTTTAGCGTTATTTATACTCAACCTAATACCATAACTATGAAAAAATTAATGTTTTTAGCCCTTGCGCTTTGTGGAATGAATTTGGTAGCACAGGAATCTTCTTTTGGAATAAAAGGAGGATTAAATTACGGGGCCACCGGAGATTATGAAAATCTCTCTGAAGTAGTAGATGACGCTTCCCAAATAGAGGAAGGAAAAGAGAGAACAGGCTATCATTTGGGCTTTTTTGGAAAAATAGGCATTGCGGGAATTTTTCTTCAGCCAGAACTACTTTACACCAGGCTTACTACAGAATATCCCGCTTTCGATTACGTGGTCCAGAAAATAGATGCGCCGGTTTTACTGGGAGTAAATGTTCTGGGACCTCTTAATATAAAAGCAGGGCCTTCTTTCCAGTATATTCTAAGCAATGAGCTGGAAGATACCAACCTTGAAATTGGAGATGTGGAAGAAGAGATTACTGTTGGCTATCAATTGGGTGTGGGCGTAAATCTTGGGCGGTTAGGATTTGATGCACGCTATGAAGGAGCATTCCAGGATAATGACGCTTTTGGTGGTGATCTTGCTCAGGACAACGGCTTTAAAATTGATTCCCGACCTTCCCAGTGGATTTTAAGTGCTTCATATTCTTTTTAAAGAATAGAAATTGAGAACAAAAAAGCCCCTGATTCGGGGCTTTTCTCATTTGTTGTTTAACCTTTAAAAACATCGGGGTCAAGATAATCCGGAGTTCCATCGTTATTACTGTCTGGAAAAACCAGAGTACCATCCTCAAGTATTTCTATTTCCTCTCTTGTAGGAGTCCCATCTCCGTCATCATCGGGATCTGAATGGTTTGTATATCCATCTTCATCTGTGTCATCATTAAAAAGGTTTTCATCCTCATCCAGATCTTCCATCCATGAAGGTATACCATCTCCGTCATGATCTGCCTCCAAAGCACGGTAAAGGTTAATTTCAAAGATTAGCGGGCTATAAGCGGGAATACCAGATTGCCCCATAGAGAAGTATCCTAATCCCGAAGGAACAAACACTGCTCCTATTCCGTAATCTTCCCAGGTAATGGTATTATCGGGATTAACGGTATAATTGGTTGCCGCCCTAAATTCAGTTAAACTTTCAGAAAAACCTGGAATAACTCCTCCAAACCTGGCAAGCCTTCCATTGGAATTAACCGTAATATAACCGGGAAGGTCAAACCATACCGGTGCAGCCATATTTTGATCAAATATATTACCGTTGAGCAATTCTCCTTTATATCCCACCAAAGTGGAATCAGCAAAGGTTGGCATGCGTCCTCCTCCTTCCCTCACCTTGAGGATATACAGGGAATATTCCACATCTTCATCATCCACTATTTTTTCCACCAGTTTATCAGAATCTATTAAAGGAGTTTTATCGGAATTCTCTCCTGCTATGGTATCAATCCTAATCCGGTAATCAAAGTTTTCTGGAGGTGTTTCAAATTCTTCGTAATTATAAAAATGAGTAGATAAGTATGCTACCAGGGCCTCATCATCTTCCACAGCCTGCTCTCCCCTGTCTCTTTCAGGAACTGTTGTTACCCCGTCGTCATCGTCATCTTTATTACAGGAGGTAAAAGTCAAACCAAAAAGAGTACAAATAAGAAATAATTGCTTTAATCGCATCGTCTGAAATTTTAGGCCGCAAGATACAATAATCTTGTATTTTTGCTCAAGGAATAAGATAGATTTAAAGCTGTGTTATGAGAGTTGATAAGTTTTTATGGTGTGTGAGGTACTTTAAAACAAGAAGCGTTGCCACCAATGCCTGTAAGCAGGGAAGAGTAAAAATGGACGGTGCCAATGTAAAACCTTCTAAGGAAGTGTTTCCCGGAGATAAAGTGGTTGCCAGAAAAAACCAGGTGAATTATGAAATTGAAATCCTTGACCTGCCCTCAAGCAGAGTGGGCGCAAAACTGGTAAACCTTTACGTACATGATGTGACCCCTAAGGAAGAATTTGAGAAGAAAGAGCTGTTGAAGTATTCCCAGGATTATTACCGGAAAAAAGGGACAGGACGGCCTACCAAAAAAGACCGGCGTGATATTGATGAATGGTTTGATGATGCTTCTGAAGATAAAAAAGATGAGCAAAAAAGCTGAAAAATACTGGTCTGCCCGCTACCAGGAAAATAATACCGGATGGGATATTGGCCATATTTCTACTCCTATTAAAGAGTATATAGATCAACTGGAGGACAAAAACCTGAAAATACTAATCCCGGGAACAGGGAATGCTTATGAAGCCGAATATCTTTTTAATAGGGGTTTCAGTAATGTTTATGTGGCCGATATTGCTAAAGAACCACTATTGAATTTGAAGAAAAGACAACCTGCTTTTCCCGATTCTCATTTACTGCATCAGGATTTCTTTGAAATTCATGATCATTTCGACCTGATCCTAGAGCAGACATTTTTTTGTGCGATTCCTGTCACCAGAAGAAGAGATTATGCAAAAAAAGTACACGAACTATTAGCAGCTAAAGGAAGAATTGCCGGACTACTCTTCAATTTTCCCCTTACGGAGAAAGGGCCGCCTTATGGTGGCAGCAAAGCAGAATATTTAATGTATTTTAGTCCGTACTTCGAAATTAAAGTATTAGAACCCTGTTATAATTCCATTCCACCCAGAAAGGGGAATGAATTATTTTTTAATTTCAGCAAAAAAGAAAATGTATGAAAACCAGTATTCTCATTCTCAACCAGGCAGAAATTCAGCATAAAATTAAACGCATCGCCTATCAAATCCTGGAAAATAATATTGATGAAAAAGAGATCATTTTAGCCGGAATTGCAAAAAATGGGTTTGAGCTTGCCAAACGTCTTCAAAAAGAACTTGAGAAAATTTCAGCTTTAAAATCGGAGCTTTGTGAAGTGAAAATAGACAAGAAGAATCCGCTTGGCTCAATTTCCACTTCATTAAAAGCCGAGGATTACAAGGACAAATCTGTTGTTCTTGTAGATGATGTGCTCAATTCCGGCACTACGCTAATTTATGGGGTACGGCATTTTTTAGATGTGCCCTTAAAACAGTTTAAAACAGCTGTACTGGTGGACAGGAATCATAAAAAATATCCCGTTAAAGCCGATTTTAAAGGTATTTCCCTTTCCACCTCACTTAATGAAACGGTAAAACTAAAATTTGAAAAAGATAATGACCGGGTGGAATTACTCTAGTTTTGACATAACTTCAGCCGTAATTTCTTCAGGCGTTTTATCATCTACATTTACAATAACATCAGATTGATTGTAATAATAAGCTCTTTCGAACAGGTGTTTCCGCAGAAATTCTTCCAGTTCTTCTTTGGTCTGCAAATGACTAATCACAGGACGGTGCACTTTTTCAAGAAACAATCTTTCTGTTAAGGTGCCTACAGTGGCTTTAAGATAAATGGTTTTGGCATCGGAAACATTTTTAATCCACTCCAGGTTATCTCCATAGCAGGGGGTGCCGCCACCTAAGGAAACTACCATATCACCTTCTTTTTCAAGGATATCACGTAAAACTGTGTGTTCAATTTTACGGAAGTAAAGTTCTCCCTTTTCCTGAAATATGCTTTGAATATCGGTTTGTTCAATAAGTTCTATTTGCTCATCAAGATCTACATAATCATAATTGAGATTATTGGCAAGCAGCTTTCCTATTCTTGATTTTCCCGCTCCCATGTAGCCATTTAAAAAATATTTCATGTGCTATTTCCCTAATTTTGAGGTTAATTAAAAACATTTGCAAATTTATATGAATTTACCCTTGAAAAATAAATTAATGATACTATATTTGCACCCGCATTCTGGAAAAGCCGATGCACAAATAGATCTGGTAGCTCAGTTGGTAGAGCATCTCCCTTTTAAGGAGAGGGTCCTGGGTTCGAGCCCCAGCCAGATCACTTTTTGAAGTGAAATTTTTGTTGGGCGAGAAGCCTGTCCTGAACAGAGCGAGAGCGAAGTTTCAGGAAGCCCCAGCCAGATCACTTTTAAGTTCATAATTTTATTTGCACCAGATCTGGTAGCTCAGTTGGTAGAGCATCTCCCTTTTAAGGAGAGGGTCCTGGGTTCGAGCCCCAGCCAGATCACTTTTTCAATTAAATTTGAAACACTTTCACAAAAATTGGATTTTCGATAATTCAATAATTACCCGGGTGCTGGAATTGGTAGACAGGCATGGTTGAGGGCCATGTGTCCTTTGGGCGTGCGGGTTCAAGTCCCGCTCCGGGTACTTTTCTTCCTTTTATTACTCTATAATGTATTTTGTTTATGCCATTAAAAGCCAGGTCAAAGATTGGATCTATATGGGCATGACCAACAATGTTCAAAGAAGAATTGCACAGCATAATTCCGGCCAGAATAGAAGCACTAAAGCTTATAAACCTTTTCTCGTGTTATTTTTGGAGCAGATCCCCACGACATAAGGCCAGAAAAAGA
>NZ_JAVRHQ010000036.1:0-23605 GCF_031846485.1 Autumnicola tepida | reverse complement strand
TTGAACTCGAACTAATCGACCCAGTGCTCTTCTTCAATCAATCCAAAACCTGCATCCAACAAATGGGCTCTACCATACTTAATTCTATTACCTGATGTTCGAGCTTTCAAAAAATTTTATACAGCACGCTCAAAGCGTTAGAAGACGTACTCATAATTTATAACAAGAAATGAGAATTTAAATTTTAGTCCTAAAACGAAAGATGTTAACTTCTTCTTTGATTTTAACCATTATGATCAATTTTGATTAGCCATTTTTAAATAACCACAAAAGGTTATTTGAAATCTTTAAAAACTAACCACTAGTTCTTTAGTTTTCATCAAAGACCAACAATATTTAAATTGTCCGAATCCAGGAATCAAAATCTATCACCCCATGCTCTATTAGAAACCAAAAAATTAGAATATCAAACTGGTCTGGTCGTTCTTTGATATTATATTTTCTTTCTTAATTTATTCGGCAATTAGATTTTTTTAAATTCCAATATCCCCGGCATTCCCCCCCTTGAGGGCCCGGTAAATTTCCAGTGCGCTACGCTCCACCCAGCATCTGCAAAATTTATCTTCACGTATCTCCCAAATGGCAATCCCGGTAAAACTGATAGGATCACCTGTCGCTTCTAAATCAAATATTCCATGATTATATCCAGAACATTTCCACCGACAAACGACCATGTTACCTTCAGGATTTACGAACATGTCCTCGATCTTATTAATAGGATCTTTTAAAACTTCATGAAATTGTCTTACCCATTTCTTGAAATTATCCCGTCCCTTTATTTCTTTACCGGCAGTAACGATTAAATAGTCTTCCGTCATAAGTTCATCTATGGCAGCAAGGTCTCCTGGAGGTAACCAGACCCTGTTGAAAAACTTTTCTACCATAAATTCCGCCTTACTCTTTTCTTTCATTTATAATCTATTTTAGCAGTAATTTTTAAAACCTATTTATACAATATCTTCTCAAACACCCGAACTACTATTATCATCCAGCTATAAAGGAAAAATTAATTTTCCGGTTGTTTAATAATGAGTTTATTGTCTAATGAAAACTTTCCTCCTCCGGTAACTGTAAGAGCAATTGATATGGTAATCCATAAAATGAAATATTCATACCCCTCTCCGGACTGTTCTCCATACCAATTCATAAAAAATCCATGAGGTATATGACTGGATAATATAATTCCTATCGCCAAAACGGTTAGAGAAAATGCCCACAGCCTGGTAAAAAATCCAGCTATTAAAAAAATAACCCCAAAGACCTCCAGGATGATTACCAGGAAACCGATAATCCAGGGAAGATTCATTGTGCCAGTAAAATAGTCCATGGTGCCATTAAAACCATAACCCCCGAACCAGCCCAGAAGTTTTTGACAACCATGGGGCAGAATAACGATTCCCAGCCCTAACCGGAGTATGAATGGAATCCAGCTATTGATGCTTGTAAATAATGTATTCATCTTTTTTTATTAAAATTTCAGACAAATTTTCATTGTATAGAGGGAAAAATTTTGGGGAATATAATGGCATAATTCGTACATATTTTTAATCATTGTGCATAATAAGTTTCTTTCCACCTGCAAGATTGTGTTCTAACATAGTATGCCCACGCCTAACTGTTTCTACTCCCAATTTTCCAATTATTTCAACAGGGGGAGCCGTAATAATTCCTTTTTCTATTAAACCGAGTAAAAATTTTAATTTGCTACCATAATAATCCGGTGTCCAGCTAACACCACTCAAAGCATGGGCATAATTGGAAATATTCATTATAGTTATCCCCCTGTCAAATAATATTTGCCTCGCTTTAGCCGTGGCAAGACACGTGATATCACAATATATTCCATGCACCCGTAAAACACTGGCACAAAATTCGGATATAGATCCACCCACCAGGTCGATAGTGATATCATATAAATTTCCTTCATTCAATTCAATTACCTTTTCTTCCCAGCCAGCCTCTCGATAATTTATCACCTGATCCTGGCGTAATCCCAGTGAATATAAATGCATATGACTCTCCTTACTTCCAGCTATGGTTATTATCCTGGCATGACCTTCAGAAAGAAGTAGTTTAATAATCATAGTTCCAACACCACCCGCTGCTCCACTGATAAATATCATGTCATCTTTCGAAAAATTCATCCTTTCAAAAATCTGAAGTGCTGTAAGACCTACCATTGGTATTCCTGCTGCTTCCTCAAATCTCATAATTCCTGGCTTACGCGCCGCAAGATCTGAAGGTATACTAACATATTCCGCATATGTTCCGTTAGAGCCAAAGCTTCCAACATATGCCACTACCTCATCTCCCTTACTATAATCCTTAACTTCAGATCCAACCACTTCCACCACTCCAGATAGTTCCCTTCTCAACACCGCAGATTTTAGAAGTTTACTTTCCTCGCTTCCCTTTCGGATTTGATAATCCACAGGATTGAAAGAAGTTGCTATTATTCGGACCAAAATATGATTCCTTTTTACCGTTGGCCGTTCTACAGTTGACATCAAAAAATTTTCAACTCCGCCAAAAGAATTGAGTATTACCGCTTTCATCTTTTTACCAGGTTTAAATGAGAAGTGACCATTTTATAAAGGGGAGTATCCAGCCGATATTCTCTACTCCTTTCAATGACAAAATCCAGTAAAAATTCCTGCTCCGTATTCCGTTCGCTTAAATAATCCAGCTGAAAGGAAGTTTGTGTGGTATACGGAAAGGAATACAGCTTATTAAGAGCCTGATCCACTGCATTCTTTTCAAGTAATACCCCCTCCTTTTGCGCAAGTCTGTAAACTTCCTCCATCAATCCCCTGGTAATGGCCTTTACTTCCTGATCTTCCAGAATTTCTCCAAAACTTATGTTATATGCAGCAGTTACTACCGATACAGGAGATACAAATGGAAATTTACTCCATAATGCATTCCTGATATCTTTCCTGAACTCAACCCTGACCCCCGCATCCAATAGATTCATAATGGCCCTTCCGGTGTATTCATTATCCTTACCGCCAACGTAAATTAAGCCGGGTCCTCCTTTATGCGAAATGAATCCCGGTGCTTTTATATTAGAAGATACGTAGATACATCCTTCGAGAATATGATTTATTTCCTTGAAATTTTTCTGCAAAAGTTCGCTGGCATTAACCATATTTTGTAAGGTTAGCACAACTGTTGTATCCTTGATTATGGTCTGATAATCACGAAGAGCCGAAAGTAAAGAATGTGATTTTGAGGCAATTATTAATACATCGACGGTTCCGCATTCCGATGCTTCCCTGATAACCTGACCAGGAAAAACATGGGATGTGCCCGATGCCTGCTCTAACATCAGACCTTCATTCTTAATTTGATCATAGGCAGCACCTCTCGTAATAAATATTATTTCCGTATTCGGCCTGGAATTGTAGAATTTTGCAAGCTGAAAGCCTATAAACCCTCCTATTCCACCTATTCCTAAAACTGCAATTTTTCTTTTCATGAACCTGAATTATTAGCGGAATCCAAAAATGAATTCTGTATTTTTAATTCTATTTCAATTTATCTGAGCTTTCCTGGCGAACAGTTTTAATCAATACATCCCAGACCCTATTTATTATTTTGATACAGGGAGTTAATTCTTAAAACAGTATTCCATCGTTGGGAAATCACCACTTCTAACCTCCTCAGCAAAATTTTTAAAGGCATTCTCCATTTCCTCTGATAAATGAGCATATTTCTTTACAAACTTTGGTGTAAAATCAGAAAACAACCCAAGTATGTCATCCGTCACCAGGACCTGTCCGTCACATACGGGAGAAGCCCCTATGCCTATAACCGGAATAGCTACGGAATTAACGATCTCTCTGGCTACAGATTCCACCACACCTTCAACAAGAACTAAAGGCGCCCCGGACATTTCAATATTTTTAGCCAGCTTAACCAGTTCCTCCCTTTCCTGACCAGTTCTTCCCTGAATTCTGAATCCTCCATACTGATTGGCACGCTGCGGTAACAACCCTATATGAGCCGTCACAGGAATTCCTCGCTGAGTTAAAAACCGTATAGTGGGAAGCATTTCGAATCCGGCCTCTATCTTTACACCGGAAGCTCCGGATTCGGCCAGTAATCTGGAAGCATTCTTAAATGCCTGTTCCGGTGATTTCTCATAACTTCCAAAGGGCATGTCAGCAATCACACAGGCTCTGGACGCACCCTTCACAACGGCCCTTGTATGAGCGATCATCATTTCCAGACTCACTTTCATGGTAGATTCCATACCATAAGCTACCATCGCCAGAGAATCTCCAACCAGAATCATATCCACGTAAGGATCCATTAACCTGGCTACCGGAGTGGTATAAGCCGTAAGGCAAACGATACGGCCCCGTCCTTTTTGGGATTGTAAATCCGGAATAGTAATTTTTCGTTTATTCACACTCAAACTCATATAACAATCTTTACCGGTTATGATATACTATTAAGGAAGCTTTCTCTATAGTGTTCTGATTTAAATAATAACTCACCAGTGCAGGGTTGGCCGTGGGGGCCAGCCCCAATACCGGAGTTTGCAGGGCATAAACCGTTATTATATATGTGTGGACATTATCTCCTTCAGGGGGACAGGGGCCACCGTACCCAGAATTTCCGAAATCTGTAATACTTTGAATAGCCGGTTTAGGGGCCATTCCAGAATCCAAATTGCCAGCACCGGCAGGTAATGAAGTTATTGTGGCGGGAATATCGAAAATTAACCAGTGCCACCATCCGCTCTCAGTTGGCGCATCCGGATCAAACATGGTTATGGCGAAACTTTTTGTTCCCCCGGGCACGTTCTCCCAGTAAAGCTGTGGCGAAATATTTTCGCCTTCACAACCGAAAGAGTTAAATTCCTCTTTAAAGGTTACCTGTCCACCCAGGGTTTCACTCTTCAAAGAAAATGTCTGCGCATTAACCTGGATCGATATCAACAGGAAAAGTAAATACAGCGTTTTCATATTTCAATTATTTGAATTTATCATTTAATCCGACAATAACACTTTAACATCCCAGGATAGGATTTTTGAATACCTGTTCATTTTAATTCATCATATGGTAATAGTGCGTACGATTATTACACCTAGTAATTCACATTTGTTTCCCTGTAAATTTTACCATTATGGTTAATACCATTAATTCTTCCAGTATTATTAGTCCTTAGCACCAAAAAGATCAAGATCCCTAGCATTGATAATCAGGCTTTCGATAATACTCCAGATCTCCGGTACCATCCCCGCTACCTGGCTTTTTACACGGTACACCTTTTCATAACTTACCTTATTTTCTCTCCAGGCTTTTCCTCCACTGTTAAAGTTATTGATAACCGGAACCAGATGGTCAACTGCACGCGCAAACAAAGACTCCCTGGAATTCCCTACCTCAAATTCCATCCATAGTTCCAGTAAATCATTAGCCTGTTGCTCAGGTAACCTTCCAAAAATAGATTTTGCAGCCTCCTGCTCTTTTAGGAATTTATCTGCAGCGTTAAAATCTGAATAAAGAAATGTATCCCCGGCCTGGATTTCAACAATGTCATGGATTAACAACATTTTTACAACTTTGAGAACGTCGATTCCCGGAGCTAATTGATCACTTAGAATTAACCCCACCAGAGCTGCCTGCCAACTATGCTCAGCTGAGTTCTCAAGCCTGTCTCCCGTACCGTTGTAATTCTTTCTTTTGACCGACTTTAATTTATCTGCTTCTGTTATAAAAGAAATGATCTGTTCCAGTTTCATTTTTTCAACCAGTTGAGAATTCAATCTAAAGATGGGACCTACCTCGCCCATTTACATTGATTTAAATCAAGAAAAAAAATGTACCAGAAACCATCCTCTTTCCATAAGCGTTCAATCCTGCAAAAATTTCAGGATGGCTTCAACTATTAAATTTATTTTAAAAATGATCCCTGGGTATGCAGGCTGGAAGGAGTTCTGCCTCCAAACCTCAGCTGTCCGGTTGCTTTTATTTCCTTCAGTGAAAGAGCCAACCAGGGAGTGGCCTTTCTTCGCAACATAATTCTATATAAACTACCCAGATGCTCAAGTAACAGGGCCTGAAATAACTCTCCGCAGTATTCGGCATTAAAACCGAGGTCTTCAGCCAGTTTCATCACTTCCTTCGCAGCATTCCGGTTATCAGATGCTACAAAACAGGTAACTTCCAGTTCCTTTAAACCTCTTCCAGAATATTCGAAAATTTCCTGTGTGATAGTATTAAACCCCTTCACAATATAGGCCTCAGGTATTTGAGACTGGAGAATCTGTGCTCTCGAAATTTCGATTTCTTCAGCTTTTAGCTGGTCATTTAAATTACCGTTATTCGATTCCAGTACTATTTTCCCTTCCAGTACAGATACATCCTCAAGTACATCCCCAGGATGAATATCCCTGGGAGTATAATAAATGATATCTCCAAATTCCGCCGCGCGCTGATTGGTCCCAAATAAAGTCGTTTTATCATACCGGGAAACCAGTTTCGCCTTTTTTACATCGCGGGATCCAAAAAACACCTCGTGCCCAACTGACGCCAAAGCCAATCCCACTACTCTACCCATATTCCCCGTGCCGATAATTCCAATTTTCATTTTAATTTTATTTCTATTCACCAAAACAAAATTCGACATGAATTCACTAGATACTCTTGATTTGAATCAAGAAATATTCAAGGCTTCAGTTCAATTCTTAATTTAAAGATGCCTGGATAATTTATAACTATCTTCCAGTAAACAATAACTTATAATTTTACCATCTTTCACTTCAAAAATAGCAGAAAATATACTGGTAAACAGGTAGTTGTTTTTTTTTCAATCTCGGAGAGATCACGCCGGTCGCAACCCCTTTTGATCCACCGGTAAAAATGGTCTCAATTTCCAGATCAACCGGTTCAACGTGTAATTCCAGGGTTTTGAAAAACTCAACAACCCCGCTTCTTTAATTTCTTTTTCCCGTCCAGGGAGCCCTGACTTCATTGCCGGGAATATTCCATTCTATTTCCTAATCCAGCAAATTTAAAAGCCGTTCAATCTCTTTATCTACCAGTAACAATCTATAAAACTCCTTGATAAATCAAAGAGTACCAGTCTCTTCCTTAACATTACACATCATATACTATTTATCATCCCTGTAAACACAAAATTTCTTGCTGTTTCTACCCTTTATTCCATTTTTATCAATCGGTTACCTGGACATCCATTTGTATAATACCGGAACCACCAAAAGTGTAAGACACATCGAAGAGATTAACCCGCCTATTAAAGTCCATCCCAGCGGTGACCACAGGCTGGTTCCGGAAGCGGTTAACGGTACCAGACCAAGAATCGTGGTAAAAGTAGTAAGTAAAATGGGGGTAAAACGTCTTAGCGCAGCCTGCTCGATTGCCGTTAGGCGATCCATTCCCCCGTTCCTTGATTTATTGATATAATCCACGAGAATAATTGAGTTATTAACGACGATTCCCACCAGACTTATCAGACCTACAAAAGCAAAAAATGAGAATGACCAGCCACTAAAATATAGTGCAATTAACGAACCGCTCACAGCGAGAGGAATTGCTGTAAAGATAATCACAGGTTGTACGAAGGATTTAAATTGAAAAACAAGTACTGCAAATATGCCAGCCAGTGCAAGTAGTAGTAACACACCCAGATTACCAAAACTTTGCTGCTGGGTTTCATACTCACCCCCAATTTTATAATCGTATCCCGGAGGAAAATCATACCTCTCCAGTTGAGCGATTAGTGATTCGGTTATATTCCGGGTCTGATCAGAATCGGTAACACTCGCTGTAATAGAAACCGCACGCTCATTATTATAATGCCTTATTTCAGGAATCTCGCCCCTGAAGTTGAGTTTTGATATTTGCTTCAGTGGAATTTGTTTTCCAGACCTTCCAGGTATGAATAAACCATCAAGCTCCTGCGGATTTGCACGGCCGGTACCGACACCTCCTATCATTAACGGTAACGGTTCGTCATACTCTATAAGGTTGATTTCGTCTACGTATAATCCCTCGGTCCTGGCGCGAACCATTCTATCAACCTCCAGTGTGGTTAGATTATATAAAGCCGCTTTCTTCGCATCTATAACCAGTTCCAGACCGGTTTTGGTACGGGCTAGAGGATTATTAATATCCAGTAATCCTTCCGTTTGGTAAAATTCCTTTTCAATATCACTGGCAATATGTTTTAAGGTGTCCAGATCTTCTCCAAGAATAATGACCTCCACCGGAGCCTCAAATGGAGATCCGTTTTTTAAATCCTCAAAATGTATCCTCGCTTCAGGATATCTCCGGAATGCCATACGAAGGCTTTCCAGAGTACGGTAAAATAAAACGGGATCCCACTTTTTAAAATTTACAAGAATTTCCCCGTGATTAAGACGATACTCTTTAGGTGTACGATTATAATAAACCTGGGGATTGCCATGTCCCGTATTGGAGGTGTAACTACTTACATAACCGGTAGTATCCAGAATATCCTCGACATATCGTACCGCCTTATCGGTATTCTCCAGATTTGAAGAATATGGTAAATCTACAGATATAAGTAATAGGTTTTTGTCAGCAGTGGGAAAAAGACTTACTCCTATAGCAGGGAAAAGTGACAGCGAACCCATGAATAAAAGAAGGCTTATACCCAGTATGATATAACCTTTTCCCAAAGAAAAATGTAAAATTCGCCTGTAATAACGTTCCGTAAAATAAATGACCCTCTTCAACATCCAGGTCGAAGACTCCGGTTCTTTCTTTAATAATTTACCGGATATTAGTGGTGTGAACCCCAGTGCCAGTAATAAAGAGGCCAGAAGGGCATAAATTACAGTGAGGGGAAGGCTACGTAGATATTCACCGGGACCACTTTCCAGGAATACAAGTGGTATGAAGGCAAGTATTGTGGTAAAAGTAGAACTGATAACAGCATATCCCACTTCCGATGTACCTCTTACCACTGCCTCTTTTCTTGAAAAACCTTCTCCCTGATACCTGCCGATACTTTCAATAACCACGATGGCATTATCCACAAGAAGCCCCAAAGCAATAACCAGTGCGGCGATACTTATTTGTTGCAGGGCATACCCGGAATAATCCAGTAATATAATGGCCAGTAATATGGAGAGAGGAACGACCGTCATAACGATCACCCCTGAACGGATTCCCAGAAATAACCAGATTACAATTCCAACAAGGAAAATGCCCTGCAGCAAATTTATCATGAAGTCTGTTAAACGATTATCAACCGCCGGGGCCTGCTCAAAAGCAGTTTCAATCCGTACACCCTTTGGTAGCTCTTCCTGGTAATGACTCAATATCTCTTCTAAATCCGATTCGAGATGGAGTACATTTGCATTCTTTTTTTGGTGAACTGTTAAAAAAATACAGGGTTCCCCTTTGATTCGTGCGACCCATCTGGGCCTTTCAAGCGACTTTCTTACTTCGGCCATATCACCTAACTGCACCGGATGATTCGAACCTAAAAAGAAAGGAATTTCCTCAATTTCAGCCAGAGTTTCAAGTGCTCCCGAGGTCTTAAGGTTCAGGCTTAAGTTTCCTGAAATGAGTTCACCTCCCGGTATATAGGCATTATAAGCTTTTAATACACCAATTATCTCATCGATCGAAATTCCATAAGCGACCATCTTCTCGAAATTGATATCCACACGGATCTCTTCTTCAGGAAAAGCAAGGATTTCAGTTTTCTTTACCAGTGATAATTCCTCAATTTCCTTTTGAAATTCTTTAGCAATATCATGAAGCTCCGGATAACCTTTGGATGCGGAAACTATGGCATATTGATGAATAACAGATCTTTCTTCGGGCTGATATCTGATTACCTTCAGCTCATACATCTCCTCAGGTAGATTCTCCCTTATCCTGTTTACTTCCGAAAGAATTTCATCATACTTTTCCCGGTAGTCTATTCCGTACTCCGCTTCTACTTTTATTACTGCCAGACCACTGGTAATTTCCGATCTTATTTCCGTAAGCTCGCTAACCTCTTCAAGTGCTTCCTCGATCGGATCCACAATAAACTTTTCGACTTCTCCGGGGCTATTACCCGGATGTACCGCAACTATCGTATATAAAGGCAGTTCCATGAAAGGATCTTCCGATCTTGGCATGGATCGCCAGGTCAGAAAACCCACAAATAATACTATCAAAAGTATTACGTGGATGAAATAACTATTTTTTAAGGCAAGAACTGGAAGTTTCATAGTAATGGATCCTGAATTGTAATGGAGTCTAATTCCTTTAACCATGCCGCTCCTTCTGTAATTACCCATAAAGAATCAAGGCTGACGGAATCCGGAACCACCGTGAAATAATCCGGGAAAATATCGTGGACAGGCAGGTTCTGTCTGTATACGGTATGTTTATCCGCTGTAACGAATATACCGGCCTTCCCCTGATCTATACTTACAAGTGCGGACATGGGGATTTTAATGAGCTTTTCAGGTTCATCGGGATAAATTAAAATATCTCCAGTGAATCCGTTTTTTAATTTGCTGTCAAAATAATCCGTTAAAGATACTTCGACAGTAAACATACCAGTGCCCGGATCAGCAGTACCGGATATTGTTTTGACATGACCCGGGTAGGATTTGTGAGGCATCGCTGAAAAAGTAACGGAAACACTATCTCCAGTATTTACATTCACCACCTCCCTGTCAGCCAGACCCGCCTTAACAATCTGATTCCCATGTCCACCAACCTCTCCTAAAAGAACCACCGGCTCGCCAGGTCCCACATATTCCCCAACGTTGGCCATCTTCCTTAAAACCATGCACCCTGCCGGACTATATAAACTGGAATGCCTTATATTAAACCCTATATGCTCCAGTTGAGACTCCGATTTTCGAAGAGCTGTTTCGGCATTCTCGAGCTGTTCCATAGTAGCTGCATCCTCCGAAAAAAGATTTTTAATACGATCATAGTCAGCCAGGTATTTTTCGTAACTGGCCAGTGCGTTCCTTTCTTGTGCTCGAAAATCGCCCATATCGAGCCGTGCGATCAAAGATCCGGGTTTCAGTACCTGTCCCTCTTCAATATCGAAATAATTTAAAATTCCTCCATTTTTAAAGGCCAGGGTGTGCTCATTTTCAAAATGTAGAACTCCACTTGTTTGTATGACCGACTGCAAACTGTTCTCATTAAGTGGTTGGATTACAACAGGATGTTTCTCCCTGCTCATAACCACTGAAGTTTTTTGATATTCCCGCTTACAGGAAATGGCAATAAAAACAAATATTAATATAATTTTTTTCATATGTTTTCTATATTAAGCCCAGCAGCAGCTTCAAATTCGGCCTGCCTTATTCTTACAGTATATTCCGAGATTACTTCCTTAAGTAGGGCTTTGATATATAGAGCCTGGGCATCCTTTAATTCAAGGGGCAAAATCATACCCTGTCGGTATTGTTTATTCACTATTTCATAATTAAGCCAGGCATTTTCCACCTCCGTTTTGCTATAATGCAGCGACTCCAAAGCTTCCTGAAGTTCGTTTCGAGCATCTGCAACCTCAAGAGATATTTTATTCCTTAACTCCTCTAATTCGTTTAGTAAACCACTCTTTTCAAGTTGTGCCTGTTCTACCTTCGCTTTGTGTCCTCCGCCAGAAAAAATATTCCAGGACATTCCTATCTGTAAAAACCAGAAATCCTGATGCTGATTAAAAGTATAACCATACCCCTGAAATCCCGCAGTGCCCACAAGATCCAGCTTCGGTACCCAGAAGGCCTTACTGTGATCCAGTTCCAATTCCTTTAACTCCAATCCGACCTTCAACTGTTTTATTTCACTTCTTTCTTCCTGGGCTTTTTTCTGAAAAGTCAGCTCTCCTGGATTTATAATCGCTATCGACGCCAGAGAATCTTTTAGAATTTTCGAAGACATATCACGGTTAAGTATATAATTGAAGTAATTTCGACTTCGTTTTATGTCTGAATCAATTTCCGCCAGTCGACTATTATTCTCTGCAAGCTGACTTCGGGAGTCAAAAATTAAATTTTTAGTGGCCTTTCCATGTATCACCAGCTTTTTGTGAAATTCCAGTGTTTCATTTAAAAGCTTCCGGTTTTCCATAAAAATCTTTCTTTGCTCCAGCAACTTTAAATAGCGATAGTAGGAAACCTTAATCTCCTTAATGAGCTGATTCTTCCAGATATCCATTTTAGCCTGTTGAATGGAGATCTTCATTTTTTCAGCCCGGAAATTGTAATAAACATCAGTGTTTATAACAGGTTGTATTATTCTTAATCCCGTATTGTGGAAGTTATCCGGTAAAAATTCCTCCACTCTGTTCGGAATATCTACAGGTAATCGAGTTTCTCCCAGTAACTGATTTATTTGTTCATTTACCGGGTTAATTAAATCACCTGCCGGAACCTCGATTACCCGTCCACCACCTGCCCGTGAATAGGATGCTTCCAGTGATACGGATGGCAAAAATTTCGCACGTGAGACTTCCAGGGCTTTTTCTGCAATCTCAATATCCAGATAACTTCTTAATAGAGCCAGGTTATTTTCAAGCCCGGTATCGATATACCGTTGCAGAATTTCCTGAGCATTTATTTTACCGGGTAGAATAAACAACCATACGGACAGATAATATATATATCGCGAACACCTCATTTTAAATATTTATGTTTCCTCTTCCCGATGACGCCAGATAAGCCTCTTTCAGAGCCTCGGAAAAGGTGGGATGGGCCCAGGAAATTGTTGCCATATCTATATCCCGAACCTCATATTCCATAGCAACCACTGCCTGGGCAATAAGATCAGCCGCCCGTGCACCCAAAATATGAACACCCAGCACTTCTCCATGAACTGTATCGGCCAGCACCTTCACAAAACCATCTTCTTCTGCCGCGGCCCTTGCCCTACCCAGTGCCGAAAAAGGAAATTTACCCTTGCGATAAGGAATTTCTTTTTTCTTAATTTCCTCTTCTGTAAAACCCACTGAAGCAACTTCCGGCCATGTATATACAACTCCGGGTATATTTCTGTAATTAATATGAGGCTTTTGCCCATCGATAACCTCGGCCACAAATATGCCCTCCTCCTCTGCCTTATGAGCCAACATTTGTCCTCCGATCACATCACCGATCGCAAAGATATTGGGTACGGAGGTTTGTAGACGTTTATTAACCGTGATAAACCCCCTCTCATCCGTAACTATTTTCAATTTTTCCAGTCCCAAACCCTGTGTATATGGCTTTCGCCCCACGGCCACCAGAACTTTTTCCGCTCCAGTCTCATGTATTCTTCCCTGCCTATCTGCCCAGGTGACCGTCACTTCCTGCCCTGCATCCGATACACCCGAAACCCTGGCATCCAGGTGAATATTTATACCTTTCTTTTTCAGAACGACTGCAAGACCTTTTCCCAGCGATCTGTCCATTCCGGGAATAAGGGCGTCCGAATATTCCAGTATCCTTACTTTGCTACCCAACCGGGAATACACGGAAGCCATCTCAACTCCTATTATTCCTCCTCCTATTACTGTTAGCGATTCGGGAATATTTTTTAACGACAAAGCTCCGGTAGAACTTAAAATGTTTTGCTCATCTATGTCGGTTCCCGGAAGAGAGGCCGGCTTCGAACCTGTAGCCAGAATTATATAATTAGTTATCAGAATAATTTTACCAGTGGCATTCCGAACCTCAACCATTTTATCTGACGCCAATACCCCCACCCCCTGGTAAACATCAATCTTATTCTTTTTCATCAAAAAGGCCAGCCCTTCATTATTGGTTTTAACCACCTTATCCTTCCTGGCGATCATCTTTTGAAAATTCAATTGAATTTTCCCAGGATCCACACCATGATGATTCAATACCTCCCGGGCATTGTAAAAATGTTCGGAACTGTCCAGTAATGCCTTGGAAGGTATACAGCCAACATTCGTGCAGGTGCCACCCAGAAAGGGATACTTCTCGATAATCGCTACTTTATATCCAAGCTGAGACGCCCTTATTGCAGCTACATATCCTCCCGGTCCCGAGCCTATCACTACTATATCATATTCATTTCTCATTACACAACATTTAGATTCGCCTGATTAACATGGCCGTGGCCCCTCCTCCTCCATTGCAGATCGCCGCTATACCCAGTTCCAGATCTTTTTGAATGAGAATACTCAGCAGCCTTCCTACGATACGGGCACCAGACATCCCCAGAGGATGCCCCAGAACTAAAGCTCCTCCCCAAATATTTATAAGCTCCGGATCTATTTTTAATAACCTGGAATTAGCTACTATTACGGAAGCGAATGATTCGTTGATTTCAAACACATCAATATCACCGATCTCCAGCTTTTGATTTTTTAAAACTTTCCGTATCGCCAGAGTAGGTGATGTGGTAAAATATTCTGAAGCCTGGGCAGCATCAGCAAAATCAATAATCTCGGCCATGGGAGCCAACCCGTTGCGCTTTACAAAAACCTCCTCACCCAGAAGTACAGTGCAGGCTCCATCCGCAAGACCGGACGCACTGGCTGCGGTTATGGTACCCTCCTGTTCAAAACTGGGTTTTAAACCGTGAACCGCGGCACTTTTGAATTTCGATATTTCTTCATCCTCCGTTATAGTACGACAACCATCTTCTTTATTAACCACCACACCAGTAATTTCCTTTTGTATATATCCCTTTCTGTATGCTTCCCGTGTTAACCGAAATGACCGTAAGGCAATCTCATCCTGATCTTCCCTGGTTATACCCAGTTCTCTAATGGTTATTTCTGCTGCATTCCCCATATGAAAATTATTCAGGGAGTCCCAGAGACCATCCTGAATCAAACCGTCAGTTACCATTTGATGTCCGGCCCCTACCCCACGTCGATAACCCTCCAGGTAATAGGGAATACCGGACATACTCTCCATCCCTCCACAAAGAACGAGACCACCTGATCCGTACATTAATGAAAGGGCTCCGGTAGATATCGCTTTTAAGCCTGAAGCACATACCTTATTGATACTGCTGGCTTCCACCTCCAGAGGCAGTCCTGCACCGTACACTATTTGTCTGGCAGGAGCCTGACCCTGTCCTGATGATATTACCTGACCATAACAGATTTCCTTTATTCCGGTATACAAATCCTCAGGAATATCCGTCATCAAAGCACGGGTGGCCACTATACCGAGTTCAACCGACGTTTTGGAGGAAAGTACACCATGAATACTCCCAATTGGAGTACGTCTGTGATTCAGTATGTAAACCCGACTCTTCATTATTCGGAAAATTCTCTGGGATATTTGACGACACCCCTTTTGTTGGTCAGTATGCCTTTCTTGAGTTCCAGCGCCATAAAAACATCGTCCGGAACTTTAAATGGACTTTTTATCACGAATTTGGAGGCTGGAACGAAACCGAATCGAGGATAATATTTTGCATGTCCGAGAACGATCACTCCTGAATAGCCTAACTCTCCAGCTCTAATTAATCCCTCCCGCACAAGCTCCGATCCTACACCAGTACGCTGAAATTTAGGTAAGACCGCCATTGGAGCCAGAGCCAGTAACTCTAATCCATTGTGTCCTTCAAGCTCCAGCCTGGTAAATAAAACATGACCGGTAAGAGTATTGCTTTCATTGTATGCCACCAGCGATAATTCGGGAATATAGGCAGCTGAATTCCGAAGTTTATCAACCAGAATGGCCTCATCCTCCCGGTGGAATGCCCTCCTGTGCACCGAATATATAAACGGACGGTCTTTAAAGACTTCCTCACGTATGAATATACCCTTGTTCATTTCTCTTCCTACCTTAGATGCGTACTAACCGCAATCCTGTTCCAGGCGTTTATAGTGATAATTTGCATGATAATCTCAGCCATTTCTTTTTCATTAAACCAGTTTTCTAATGAACCATATATTCCATCCGGAATCCCTTTTCCCCTTGTAAGTGTTAACCTGTCCGTAAAATCAAGTACGGCTTTTTCTCTTTCCGAAAATAAAGGAGACTCCCACCATGCACTCAACGCATATAATCTTTGCTCCGTTTCTCCATTTTTTCGAGCATCCCGGGTATGAATTTCCAGGCAATATGCACAACCGTTTAACTGGGAGGCTCTAATTTTTATCAATTCTTTTAGTCCGGCACTAACAGAACTCTTATGAAGATACTTCTCTAACGCATTCATGGCTCTGTATGCTTCTGGCTGAATTTCCTTTATTATTACTCTTTTTTTCATATTTATTTTATTTCATAAAGTTTCTACCCTACCGCACTCTTTGATGTAACAGGTATCAACCTTTCATTACACACAGTTACAGCTTCCGGATTTCGAAAGACAAAGGACATGTACTTTTGATGCTTTTCCGAACTGAAAAACTGCATCAAATATTTTTCATCGTCCCAGTATGAAATCATTACTACTCTTCCGGGACCCGAAATAGCGGGAATCGCCCTTTGACATCCCTCCACTTTCTTCATATACTTTACGATTCCGTAAAGGTGCCACCACAACCATACTACTCCCACAAAGGTGTTCGCCTCAATACTGTTTAAAAACACTGTGGTATCCTTTATTTTATCAGGAATTTTTAGACGAGGTCTCATCAATCAATCCCTTAATTTGATAATAATCTTACTTCCATTTATTAAACTGAACCTGGATTCCTGAAAAGTGGGAGCCCGTAAAGCCGGCCGAACGTTATTTGAAAAACCATAGGGCTCCATAGGAATACCTATAAAGTTCTTATCCAGTATGCCATTGCCGTTTGTGTCGTAAAACATGGAAATTGCATAAATTCCCGGCCTGAGGTCTTCAAAATCCACTGTAATCGACGTCCCTGAGAAAACCTTTACTTTTTTATTGTAAACGGAGCTGGAAATCCTTGTGAAATCCTTCTCCCTGTCATACCATCCCAGGTAAAGAGTGCCCGATACCTCCGGTAAATTAATTACTTCCACCCTGCAACTGTAGCCACTATAGGAACGATCATAGGAGAGTAAAAAAAGACTTAATAACGCCAACCCCGAAATCTGGATAAAACTTTTACCTCTGCTAACAATAGATGTCCGGTAAACCCACCAAATATATACTGGTTGAAATAATAGCCTTGACCAGGTATAAAGAGGATCAGAAGGTAAGCCTCCCGGAGCCCCAAGGTTATTTACAGCAACATTAATATTCGCAGGAAACATGGCAATCAACTGAGCGATAAGCAACCAGGCAGATAACCTGCGGGTTCGCCTCCATATTAAACCAAGTCCAAGAATAATTTCAGATATGCCGGAAATTAAAATCAGTTGTTTGGGAAAGGGAAGAATATCCCTGATCATATAAACCAGTGAATCAGGATTAATCAGGTGGATGAAACCCGTTTGTATCATCATAACAGTCATGGCCCAGCGACCAGCCGTCCAGAAATCTACAGATTCCTTTTTCCATAGTAAACGGGCAAACAGGAAAATCAGTAGTGTAATCGAAAGTAATCCTAAAAAAAATGCCATAATTTCTTCTCTTAGTATGACAAAGTTGATGATTTAAACTATCCGGGGCCTTGATGGAAATCAAGAAATGAATATTAGGAAAGGTTTTTATCACCGGGTACTCACGTTATATGCACCGGAATAGTTTAATTAAAGAAATTAAATTATACCGATCCTGAATATAGTCTGTATTTAATCGGGCAGGAAAATTCTCGTCCAACTTTATTAACGTAAAGAATTTCTAAATTTCGGTATCGTTTAAGCAGACTAATTTCCGTTTACTATCAGGAAATTGAGGCTCGAATACGCGATAATGTTTCAGGAGTAATTCCTAAATAAGAAGCAAGATACTTCAGGGGAATTGACTGAATTAAATGAGGTTGTTCCTCCAGCAACTGTAAATATTTTTCTCTGGGATTGAGTGTGAGTAAACTAATCTCACGTGCCGACTTTTTTAAAAACTGCTGTTCGGCTGCTAACCTTCCAATTCTTTCTCCGCAATTAGTATTTCTGTATACTTCATGCAGGTGATCATAGCCAATATAATAACATTCCACCTTACTCGTAACCGGTCTTAATTCATAAATACTTGGTTTGCGACTGATAAAGGAAGAGTAAGAACTGAAAAACTGCCCCGGAAAGGCAAAATCTGAAGTAGATTCGTTAATGTTATTAACTATATAGCGAACTATTCCATTGGCAAGAAAAAATAAGCGGTTTTCAACCTGTCCAAACCCGGTAATTACATCAGATTTCTTAAATCGAACGTGTTCAAGTCTGCTGCTAAAATAAAGCCAGTCCTTTTCCGTCATGGGAACTAAAGAGGAAAATCTTTTTCTTATCTGATCAATAGGATGCACGACAGTGTATTTATAAGGTACCAAATTACTTTTTTTTTCATAATGAGAAAAGCAGGCAGGGACTAAAAGCCTCAAAGTTTTATAGTAATCCTATTAAAATAAGTTCTGATTTTAGTAAAAAAATTTCTTCTAATACTATACAGTGAACTCCATTTTCTTTCTCCTGGATCTTCAGCAACCGTAGCCATCCCCTTATACTTCTTTAGACCTTTTTTTAATTAAGAATGAAAGCAATTGTTGTAGATGATGAGGCTCTGGCAAGAGAAAGAGTTCTCGGTTTACTGGAAAAATATCCCGATATCAAAGTAGTTCCAGAATGCGGGAGTGGTAAGGACTTTCGGAAACTTTTTAAAGGGGCATATAAACCGCAGATATTTTGTTGCGGCCGGACATTCTCTAGGTGGAAATGTTGCCATTATTTCTGGGGAAAAGGATAAGAGAATTCGCGCCGCCGTCAATTTGGATGGAGGTACTTTCATTGAAAAGTACTCGGATCCAAAAATACCTACCCTAACCATCAGGAGTCAGCCAGATTATACCGAAGAAGAAATAAAAGATAAAAGATTTACTCTGAAGGAATGGGATGAAATGGGAAAGAATATCGATAGTTCTTTTAATTCCTTTTTAAGCAGCGCAACAAATAGTTATGAAATAAAAATCACCGGTGCCGGACATATGAGTTTTTCCGATGCTCCATTTGTTCTCCCGAAAATGATCACCCGGTTTGGCGGAAAAATAATTGATTCTAATAAGGCCTGGACCATAATAAATAAGTCCATATTGCTTTTTTTTACAAGGCTTGAAGGATCAAAATTTAGAACCATTAGTTGAATTTGCAAACCGCTTTCCGGAGTGCGAGGTATCTACCTATGGAAAATGAGAGGATAAAATTTTTAGAGTAAAATGTAGAATCCAAAGGCTATGTAAAAGCCTTACTCAATCTAGGCTTTATTAATTTACCAACACGGAATTCCACATAAATAAAATTCTAACAGTTCTATTTTAAAATTAGCCAATAAAAAATACCCACGTGATAAAATTATCAGAGAATTCAATGAATTTATGGTCTGCATGAGCAGGGACATAAATGAAATCACCAGGCTTGAATGCAGTGATATCTTCCTGTAATTGAAATTTTCCTTCTCCTGAAATAATTAAATAAAATTCATCCCGATCATGGGGAGTTTGTTTGTCAATTCGGTTGGGTTTATATATTTCAACTGAAAGCAGTTCTTTTTTAAAAAGAGAAATAAATTCCCTGTCTGACTTTTCCAATAATATTATTGCTTCTGATTGCTCAACTTTGTTTGCAAAATCCATATTCTATGGCTTTTTATGTTATACATTGTCTGTAAAATGTCTTTTTGTTTTTTCCCCGGCAAACTTCCTATTGTTATAGTCATTGGACTTGTTCCGGGGGATAGAAAGACTTTCCCATTTATCATCCCTGACCATTTTTGCTATATAAATAATTTGACCGATGTGATACGGGTAATGTGCAAGCTGCCGGTTAAGAGCCTCCACAATCGTATGCCCCTCATTTCGGATATACACTAGATCTTCCAACTGTTCTTCCTGAAGATTAGCGAGTGTGGTGAATAAGCACTCCCAGCCCTTATTCCAGTAATTCAATAGTTCTTCGCGATTAGTGAAATTGTTTACAAATTCAGCATCACGATTACGCCAGCCTTTTTCACCATCAGCCGTCAAAAAATCGGTAAATCTTGAGAGCATATTTCCGGCAAGATGTTTTACAATTACAGCGATGCTATTGCTTTCTCCATTATATTGCCAGAAGAGTGCATCATCCGGTAGCTGAGCCATAGCCTTTTCACCAAGCATTTTATAATATTCAAACTGCTTAACAGCACTGGTCAAATAACTTGTTTTCATATTTCTTAAATTTAAAGATTAGATACTCTGCTTACCTCCCACCGGTGACATCGATAAAAGTCCCGGTAGAGTAGGATGATTTTTCAGAAGCCAGCCACATAATAGCCTCTGCCACTTCTTCGGGCGTGCCTCCTCTTTTCATTGGTATGTTGTTTTTAATTCGGTCAACACGATCGGCCTCCCCTCCATCAGCATGGATATCTGTATAAATAAAAGCCGGCCTTACACCATTCACTCGAATCCCCTCCTCTGCGATCTCTTTAGAAAGGCCTTTGGTAAAAGAATCAATTGCGCCTTTTGAAGTTGCGTAGTCTATATATTCATTAGGCGATCCCGTTTTAGATGCCAAAGAGGAGACATTAACTATCGAGCCGCCCTTTCCTCCATATTTGAACGACATTCTCTTTATAGCTTCTCTTGCGCAAATCATTTGCCCGGTTACGTTTATAGCAAAAATGCGAGTGAGGCGAGAAGCATCCATAGTTTCCAACCGGCTTTGTTGTTCCAAAATTCCGGCATTATTAACAAGGACATGTAGATCACCGAATATTTCATCGATTTCTTTATAAAGCCTGATAATTTCTTTCTCCTCGGAAATATCTGCATGTATAGCAGCAGCTTTTCCTCCCATTGCCTGGATTTTATTTACAACCTCTTCGGCCGCTTGTTTATTTTTATGATAGTTAACCACCACCGCGAAACCCTGTTCTGCTGCCAAAAGTGCTGTAGCAGCTCCTATTCCTCGGCTTGCGCCGGTAATAAGCATTGTTTTCATGTCATTATAGATTTAGAATGTTCTTCGACCTTAATTTCCGCTTTTAATTTTATAAGGGTACCTAGAAGGTTTGTTTCCCGGCACCTCTGCACCATTTTTAAACCCTTCGCCATTCGTGCTATTTCCAGGTTTAGTGTTTCTATCTCGGTTTTACGATTATTACGTATATCCTGTAGTGTTGAAATGAATTGACCTTCTGAAGATTTACTTATCTGGAGCAGGCTTTTTTCTATATCTTTGCTGTTTAAAATTATCCCTTCCTGTTCCGCCACTAAAAGGCATTCAGAAATTATCCTCCTGGCAATTCTACGAGCCTCATCATTCCGAACGAAGATGCCATTGTCCGTTTCAAGTAAAGGGCAAACGGAATTAAAAACACAATTTACAATAACTTTCTTCCAGATGATCTGCTGAATATTCTTCTCGCTTTTAAACCCAAAATTCCGTGTATCCAACTGCTGAACAATATGATATAACTTTCCCACACTTCCCTTCACAATACCTACGGGACAAACAGATACCGGCTTAAACCGGAACCTATTAGAGGATACAGACTGACTGGTTACAAACAGAACGCAGCGGTATAATTCGGGAAAATTTTGGAGTAAAAATGCCTGCTCAATATGAAGGCCATTTTGAAGCAAAACAATTGGTGAGGAACCTGTCTTTTCTTTTAAAGAAACTGCGAGTTGTTTGTTACCGTAAGATTTAGTAGCAAGAACCACTATGCCTTCCATGGTTTTTATGGTGCTTAATGTTACGATGGGAATAGATGCGTAATGGTTTTCTTCGCTTTCAATCCAAATTTCTTCCGTGGTACTACTGCCGTCATCCATACTTCCTCTAACCAGCGTAACCTTTCTTCCCTCTAATTTCAGAAATACAGCCAGGGCTTTACCGATAGAGCCGGTACCTACAATATAGATCTGCCTTTGTGAGTGAAGCATATTTACCATTTGAATACAAAATTGAATAAAATAAAAACACGATAGCAGATGCAGTTTTGTTATTTTTGAGCATAGCAGATTACGTATGGAAAAGAACAAAAATGAATTTAAATACCTTCGGATTGCAGAAGTTATTGAACGACAAATCCTGAATAATACTCTAAGGGCGGGAGATAAAATACCATCTTTGCGAACCCTGTGCCGCGAGTATGGTGTAAGCCAGAACACGGCACTTAATGCTTATTACTATCTTGAAGGTAAAATGTTGATCGAGGCGCGGCCCCAGTCGGGCTATTATGTATCATTTTCAAACGCACGGATACCTTCCATTCCCAAGAAGACCAATCCTTCTACTATTGCCAATCACGGCGATAGTGAATTACTGGTGAGCAAGGTCTATGGGAATCTAGGCGAAAACGGCCACCTTGCTCTTTCTTTGGGAACTCCCGCCAATGAATTGCTGCCCATAGCAAAATTGAACAAAGCACTGATACAGGCTACTCGTGACCTAAAAGGAAGCGGGGTAGCATCTGATAAAGTGGAAGGGAACGAAAGGCTCCGCAGGCAGATAGCCCGGTGGGCTTTTGCCATGGAAAGCCATTTGACACACGAAGATATTATTACCACCAGTGGATGTTTAAATGCACTTTCTTACTGTATGATGGCAGTGGCCGAAAAAGGGGATACAGTAGCAATGGAAAGTCCGGTATCCTTTGGAATGCTCCAATTGGCGGAGGCGCTGGGAATAAAAGTATTAGAATTGCCTACCCACCCGCAAAACGGTGTAGATCTCAACGCTTTTGAAGATGCTCTAAAGAGTAAACAGGTAAAAGCGAGTTTGCTCATTAGTAACTTCAGTAATCCATTAGGGTCCTGTATGGCAGATAAAAATAAAGAGACCGCAGTGATACTTTCGGAAAAATACAATAAACCGCTAATTGAAAATGACATCAACGGAGATGTCTATTTTGGTAAGTATCGTCCCAAATCCTGTAAGACTTTTGATAAGACCGGTATCGTTTTATGGTGCGGATCCATATCCAAAACACTTGCCCCTGGTTACAGGGTAGGTTGGGTGGCTCCCGGAAAGTTTAAAGAAAAGGTATTGCGGCTTAAATTATTTCTCACTATCGCATCGACTTCCGTTACCCAGGAGGTAATTGCAAACTTTTTAGAGACCGGACGCTATGAAAATCATTTGCGAAAATTGAGAGCTACACTTCATGGGAACATGCTGAAATATTCCCAGATTATCGGAAAGTATTTTCCTGAAAGAACCATGGCCAGCCGGCCTCAGGGAGGATTTGTAATTTGGGTTGAATTACCGGTAAAGATTGATACGATGGAGGTTTATGAAAAAACCAGCCGCAGGGAAATCAGTTATGCTCCAGGCAGGATATTCTCGCTACAAAACCAGTATAACAATTGCCTTCGGTTAAATTATGGCCTGCAATGGAATAATAAGCTGGAATATAGATTAATTGAATTAGGTAATTTATTTAAAAATACTTGATTATTCACATCAAATTAAATCAAGATATTTAGTGATGCTATAAAAGCTGTAAAAAATATTGTTGCTAAAGCTTTCCTATACAACAGTCGGAAGAAAAATAAATTAGGCGATCAAAAATCTTAACTAAATTAAACCTAAAAGAGAAGGGTTCTGAGTGTAATTTCTGCAGA
>NZ_JAVRHQ010000035.1:0-25393 GCF_031846485.1 Autumnicola tepida | reverse complement strand
GAAGAATTGTACAGGCTGTCCCATCAGGGGTGCCTGTTTTAAAGGAAAGAATGAACGGGTTGTAGAGCGAAACCATACACTGGAACATTACAAGCAAAAGGCACGGGAGGATCTTTTATCTGAAATAGGTCAAGCCAAACTGTAAATGAGACGGCTTCTTTTATTGCCTCCTTTTAGAAATCAATTTTAATCCTAACTTTGCCGCATGAGCGATTCAACAAGAATATTTGGAATAAGGGCTGTAATAGAAGCCATAGACAGTGGGAAAAATATCGATAAAATTTATCTTCAAAAAGATCTTTCCGGGAGCCTTATAAAAGAATTAGGGCAGAAGATAAACAAAGGCGACTACAATATTTCTTACGTTCCGGTTGAAAAGCTCAATAAACTAAGCAAGGGAAATCACCAGGGAGTTGTGGCCACCATATCGCCTATAGCATTTCAATCCATTGAGGAAATAGTGGAAAAAGCTTTCAGTCTTACCTCCAATCCTTTGTTCCTGCTACTTGACCAGCTTACAGATGTACGCAACTTTGGAGCTATTATAAGAACCGCAGAGTGTTGCGGGGTTAATGGAATTATTATACCTGAAAAAGGAGGAGCACCACTTAATGCAGATGCTGTAAAAACCTCTGCCGGCGCCGCTTTTAGTGTACCTCTTTGCAAGGTAAACCATATCAAGGATGCCTTATTTTACCTGCAGGCTTCCCAGGTCCAGCTTATTGCGGCAACTGAGAAAACAAATACCAGCGTTTATGATTTAGACCTTAAAAAACCTACAGCAATAGTAATGGGCAATGAAGCAAAAGGCGTTAGCAACTCAATCCTGAAAACTGTAGATTACAAAGCAAAGCTGCCACTGTTGGGCAAGATAGAGTCACTAAACGTATCTGTGGCTTGCGGCGCCATTCTATATGAAGTGGTAAGACAAAGGATTTCTCCGGAAATGTAAATTTAATTGCCTGGGAAAAATACCTACATACATGCCAGGAATTCAATTCTCTTTATTCTCAGCATCTTTGTAGAAATAGCGATAATTGAACCCCTGTTCAGCTTCATTATTATCATCTACTGTCTCATTGCTTTCCCCTTCCGGGAACTGGGGGAATTCTATAAAATTCCCATTTTCATCAAAGTGCCTCATAAACTCATCTTCTTCTTCCCTGTACTCCGGCTGCTCCCATTCGTATTTTGGCGCTTTCGCAATATTGCTTTTATAAATAAGTGAAAGAAAAAAACCTGTTACCAGCCCCGCAAGATGTCCTTCCCAGGAAATTTCAGGATCTATTGGAGTCACATACCAAAGCATTCCGCCATAAAGAAATACCACGATAAGCGACAAAGCGATTAACCGGTAATGCTTTGAAAAAACACCTTTAAAAAACAGGAAAGAAGCCAGTACATAAATTACTCCGCTGGCACCTATATGCATGGCAGGCCTTCCGATAATCCATGTGATTAAACCTGAAAATAACAGTCCATACAACAGAATTTGCCAGCTGATTTTCCTATAGAAATAGAAAAGGCTCATGGAAAGCACAAATAACGGAATGGTATTATTGAAAAGATGTTTTATTCCGCTATGTATAAACGGAGAAAAAATAATACCTCGCAGCCCTTCCAGGGTTCTGGGACGTACGCCAAATTTCGTGAAATCAAAACCAAATCTGATTTCGAACCAGAAGACAATCCAAATAACAAGCACGAAAAAGATTGGATATCCCACCACTCCCGGAGAGAATACAAACGGATTAGAAAGATTAGGTTGATGTTTCATGCTAAACCAATATTACAAAAAAGCATCCAAAACCAATCAGGATGATAATTTGTCATCATAATTACTAATTTAGCAGCATGAATGAACCATTAGCAGAACGTTTACGGCCTAAGAAATTAGAAGATTACTTGAGCCAGCAGCACCTGGTTGGACCAAAAGGAGCTTTACGGCAGCAGCTAAAGCAGGGAATGATACCTTCCATGATCTTCTGGGGGCCTCCCGGTGTGGGAAAAACCACATTGGCCAACATTATTGCCACAGCATCTGAGCGGCCTTTTTTTACCCTGAGTGCCATTAGCAGCGGTGTAAAAGATGTGCGCGAAGTAATAGAAAAAGCTAAAAAAAGTGACGGCCTTTTCACCACCAAAAGCCCAATACTTTTTATTGATGAAATTCACCGCTTCAGTAAATCCCAGCAGGATTCACTATTAGGTGCGGTTGAAAAGGGCTGGGTAACATTAATCGGGGCTACTACAGAAAATCCCAGTTTTGAGGTAATTTCTGCACTTTTGTCCCGCTGCCAGGTTTATATTCTGAAACCCTTTACAAAGGAAGACCTTATTGCATTGCTTAAACGCGCAATGGTGGAAGACAGGACAATTGCTGCAAAAAAGGTTCAGCTAAAGGAAACGGAAGCGCTTTTAAGGCTTAGCGGAGGCGATGCACGTAAACTCCTGAATATCTTTGAACTCCTGGTTACTTCTTCTGAAGAAGGAACAGCAATCACCAACGACCTTGTTTTTGAAAAAGTACAGCAAAACACAGTGCTTTATGACAAAACAGGGGAACAACATTACGACATCATTTCCGCATTTATTAAATCCATCCGCGGAAGCGACCCCAACGGGGCAGTCTATTGGCTGGCCAGAATGATAGAAGGAGGAGAAGATGTGAAATTTATCGCCCGCAGGTTACTCATCCTGGCCAGCGAGGATATAGGCAATGCCAATCCTACGGCTCTTGTAATTGCCAATAACACATTCCAGGCGGTAAACACGATTGGTTATCCTGAAGCACGCATTATTTTGAGCCAGTGCGCGACTTACCTGGCCACTTCTCCAAAAAGTAACGCCGCATATATGGCAATTAATGAAGCGGTGAGTCTTGTAAAAAAAACAGGAAATCTTTCTGTGCCTCTAGCCATTAGAAATGCTCCCACAAAACTAATGAAGGACCTTGGCTACGGAAATAATTACAAATATGCCCACAACTATGAAGGCAATTTTGCGCAGGAAGAATTTTTGCCTGAGGAAATCAAGAACACCATCCTTTATAATCCCGGGCAAAACCAGCGGGAGAACGCCCAGCGGGAATTTTTAAAGAAGCGCTGGAAGAACAAATATCCTTATTAAGCCTTTACCAAGCAGCAGCTTTAAAACTTCAAATATCGTCCTTCAAAACCTGTACTTATTCTGTAGAAAAATTAATCCTGAAGTGTATAAACCGCTTTTACCGTTTTGTTCTTATTCCGGTCGAAGAATTCCACCACCAGGTCTCCGCCTTCATCAAAATAGGCCAGCCCCTGTTTATTTATTGAAGAATAAATAAACGAATTCTCCTTTTCAGATTTTATTAAAGCGGCAAAAGGCTCCGCCATTCCTTTTTGATAAAAAGCATAGCCATCAGCGGTTTCCTCAAGGTAGTATTCAGCATTATCTAACACATAGATATTGCTATTTGAGACAGCATTTTCAGCAGCCTCTTCCTCCACTACTTCAACCACTTCAACTTCTGCATCTTCCTGTTCTTCTGGTAAAGCTTTTTGCTCTTTTTGAGGAGTATCGCTAGCCACCTCCCCTTCCACAGCAGGCACAGGAGTTGCTGTTATCACTGCTTCGCTATAATCGTAGCCTTGCTCTTCAAGAGATGTAAAAGCATCTCTTAAGGCTTCATGAAATGCTGTTTTAAAATCCTTTTCCCTGCTCCGTCCTTCTTCAGATTGAAACACCACCTTATCGTAGCAATCCCTCAGGACGAGCGTTAATTTGGTTACGAATAAGCCGGAGTCATTCATTACATCTGCATATAAAGCTTTGCAAGGGTTTCCCTGGAGTTCGGCCGGCTTCTCTGCAGACTTCATCACCGTCTCAAAACCGTACTTTTGAAGTAAGAATTTAGTTAAAGCATTTAGCTGATATTCATTTTTGGAATCGGAAAATTCAAAAGATTCCGGCACAATTACATATCTATAATTATTGAGGCTTTGTGCATTTCCGGTAAAGAAGCAAAGCATTAAAAGAGAGACAAGAAAAATATTTTTCATGTTGTTACTATTTAAAGATGACAGCATTTAGTAAAATCAGCCGCCGGTTAAATGAAATTAATAATGGCCCTTGCGCTTGTCAAATATAAGCTGTAACCCAAACTGAAGGGAAGTACTGTTGGCCTTTGCTAAATTAGCAAAAGCCAGTAAATTATTAACGGCAAGATAAACATTAAAGTTACCAAAGCTGCGGTGCGCCATAAGGCCAAGGTTGGCAAGAGAATATTTATCTACGCTGTACATTGCCCTGAAACCGAATTTCTCCTTTATAAGTTTGTCATAATAAGCTGAAAAAGCCATTGTAATTCCTCTGGGCCGGTTCACACCCGAAAAAAGCACCCCAACAGAATTCATATACCTTACTTCTTCCCGAAGACGATAATTACATGGAACAAAGGCCCGCCCAAAACCAAATTCCATAGAAGTATTGAACTTGATGGGACGCCAGGTGGTATAAGGATCGTATAAAGTTTCATCCTGCAGGTTCTCATCAACTTCATCTTCAAAAAGGTCCCAGTAAGGAATGGCCTCCTCATTGTTTTCCACCTCAGGGAACAAGGGTTCCAAGCCCTGGGTTTGATAATCGCCATAATAATGATAATTCTCCACATCACTCCGCTGGAACATCACTCCTATGTCGCTCACCGCCCCGGTTACCTGAAATTGTTCAGTTACATTGTAAGTAGCGCCAATATCCAGCCCTACGCCTATATTTCCGCCAAGAAGGGAACGCTTCAGCAAATCCAGTGCTGCTTGATCTACCGTATTGTCTTCCTCATCACTTAAAGATGCAAAACCTGATGTTTTTACCATTACATCAATAAGGGAAGCATTTTGGGTATAGATCCCGTTTCCATTCTGATTAAAAGTGGTAATAAAAACTCCCTCATTATCTGTACTTTCCACGTTAAAAATCCCCGAGTAAAGTTTAGCCCTCGCGCCAACCGTAAGGCGATCATTAATCTGCCGGTTGTATCCAATGTGGTAAACCGCAAGGACCTCTGCCGTAAAAGAAGCCTGCGAAAAATCGAAAGGCTGGTTGATGTAATTGCTATTCCCTTCATTTACAAGAATGGCCAGGTCTTTTGGAAAATATGAAAAGACATCAGTTTCCTGGTAAAGCCCCACAGAAAGATAATCCCTTCTATTCAACTTCCAGCCGAGGGACAAAATTTCCCATTGTTCATTTACTGAAAAATAATCCTGCGGAGTAAGGTTACGAATGGCATTTCTCACCCTTAGATTCACATTTGGATTGGAATCGTCGAATATATCAAAAAGGGTAACCCCTGTAGAGCCCGCTGCAAAATGAATTTGCGAAAAAAAAGGTATTCCCACGTGCCCCCGAAAGTTTATTTCGGCGCCGGGATTGCTCATAAGGCTTTGTGGAAGCGCATCTACATTATATAATAGCGGCTTGTTCTGTGAAAAGGAAAATTTAAAAAGAAGTAAAAAAATAACAACAAGAAGTCGCCGCATATCTAAAACTCAAACTTGAAAAGTCCTTTTGAAGCAAATTCAAGATCACCTTTAAAATCTTCTTGATTTGGCTGGACTTCAAGTTCTACAACCATAATAATTGAATTCTTTACCTGTGCAATTCGCTCCTTCCCCATTACTTCAACTCTTTCGGTTGTTACCGGATTATCTTCACTTCCTGGTGAAACGAGATAATTAATACTAAATTGTTTCCTGCCCGAGGCTGATAAAAAATGTACTTTACTCGAAAAGACCTGCGGGAAGGTATTAATATTTCTGAAATAAAACTCTGCAGATTCCAAATCATTTTGAACGTAATCGTCGTCCAGGAACTCCAGCCGGACCGTATCACGTATTAGCGTTCGCATTTGATTGGTTTCAGGATCTACAAAATCTGATTTATCCACCTGGTAAAGCACCAGGTTTGTCTGAATATCGGGGCTTAGGCTAATATCCTGTGCCTGCGAAAGGTCTACATCTTTTACACAACCTGCACACATCACCACCATCAGAACCAAAATAAAGTTCTTAAAGATTCTTAAACGCTCACTCATAGACATCTGACTTAGAGATTACTACTTTGCGGGCGAAGTTAACAAAACTTTATACTTACAAAAACTTAATAAGTTCTTTTAACGTTTTAATCTGCCTCATGGCGGCGGTAGTAGTATTCTGATGATAGTCAAAATAGATGGAATGTAGCCCGGCATTTTCAGCACCAATGATATCAGCTTCGTAATTATCACCTATCATTACTGAATTTTCTGCAGAAGCTGCGCTTTTTTCAAGGGCCTTTTTGAATATTAATGAATGGGGTTTTTTCACTCCGGCTTCTTCTGAAGTGGTGATGGTATGAAAGTATTCCAGAATACCAGAAGTAGCCATTTTCTTACGCTGCACCTCTTCGAATCCATTGGTAATAATATGAATTTTGTAACTGGACTTCAGGTATTCCAGAATTTCAACAGTTCCCAGGAGAAGATGATTGTTTTTTGGCAAATATTCAATATAATCATCTGCAAGGCTGTTCACCAGGTCATCATTGGCTTCAAAATTTAATATATCAAAGCTATCTTTTAACCTTCCATACCTTAGCACTTCCTTGGAAACCTTGTTATTGCGGTATAGTTCCCAGTATTTTAAATTGATACTGGAGTAAACCTTTAGGAAATCCTGCACGCCAAGCCCAAGATTCCATTTTTTAAAAATGTCACCAAAGGCCAGTTCAGAATTTTTATCAAAGTCCCACAAGGTGTGATCCAGGTCAAAAAATACGTGCTCTATATTATTCAATTTCATATATCTGCTTCAAAAGATTGTAATAAACAGCTGGCCTGGAATATTCTGAAAAATCCTGGTTTTTGAAAATCGCCCTGAAGGTCCCACCCACTTCCTTTACCTGGTTCAGCGCTTTTTTAACTTCTGCATATACATGTTCTTCCCTGGCTTTCTCATAAATCTCCGAATTAAATACATAAGGATGCAACAGGAGAGGCGTGGTAACTTCCATATTAATATCATAAAACAGAAAAGGCGTACAGGTGCCTGCTCTAAATCCCATAGCATCGGGATAACCCATTGAAAAATCGTTATGTACCTCAAGTTCTACCAGGTTATTATAGTTCTCCGGCAAGCCCAGGTCGTGGCGGGAATTTAATACATACTCCAAGGAGCTATGTACAATATTTTCCATACGTATTTTTTCAGTCCTCAGGCTTTTCAAATCCCTTACCGCATAATAACCCTGCAGCAAACCGACTTTCGCATAATCTCCCACATATTTTATGACCGACCTGCCTGGAATGCGGTTATAATTAATATTGCGGTCATGTATACTGAAATTACTTAGCTGAAACATGAAAAACATCTTTAGCCTATAGGCTTTTATAAAGTCTATAAGCTCCCCGAAAATATTAAACGGATCATTTTTAACCCTAAACGCTACTTTTATACGATCAAAGACCTTGTTGAAGTTAAATTGAAGAAGATCCCGGTTAAGCCCGGCAATACTCCGCAGCACCCCTTTATTTTTATAAGCGAAAATATTTTCCACAGCCATAACGGCATTGGCTTCAAAAATCCTGGGCTGAAACTCTATATCGGGAAATCTTTCTTCCAGTACCTTTCTAAACTTTAGCGCCCATTTATCCACCACAGGGGAAGAAAGAAAACCTTCCTGGTAAGCCAGACTTTCTGAAACCGGAAAGCGCTCTGCTTCATCTTTTACGTGGGGTACATACTCCTCATACCTACTAAGAAGATAAAATGAAGCCGCAAAAATATCAAAAGGAAGGGCGCTTGCTTCAGGAACTGAAAAAAAGCATACACTATCCTCCCAGGGCTGTACTTTTATTTCAACTTCAGAAAAGCCCTGCTCGGTTAAAAGGTCTACCTTTTGAATAAAAAGTTCTTTCCCCAACGGCTGCTTTCCGTAAGACAATTTCATGCCTTCATGGGCGATAAATTCCTCAATTTTTGTGGTAAATTTTATCGAAATACCCAAAATACCCGTACACACATGTTTAAAAACGTATATTATTCTGGGAGTTATTTTTTGGGTATAAATGAGTAACATCAGGAAAAATTAAAGGATACCTTCGTCTGCAAAGCTAAAATAGGATTTTTCAGTAACAATAATATGATCCAGCACTTTAATGTCCAGGCTCCCGGAAGCCGTTTTTAGTTTAGCGGTTAGCTGCCTGTCTGCCTCACTGGGTTTGAGGTTACCGGAAGGATGGTTATGAGTAAGAATAATAGAGGTAGCACCAAGTTCCAAAGCTTTCTTTAAGGTTATCCTTACATCAACCAAAGTTCCGGTGATGCCGCCCTTGCTCAATTGCAGCTGTTCCAGGACCTTATTAGAATTGTTGAGATAAATAATCCAGAATTCTTCATGCGGAAGTTCTCCAATTACAGGTTGCATGAGTTCAAATACCGAATGACTGGAAGTAATTTTCTTCTTTTCCAGGGCCTCCTCCAACCTTCTCCTGCGGCCAAGTTCCAGAGCGGCCACAATACTTACTGCCTTGGCCTCTCCTATACCGTTAAAACTACATAATTGACTTACTGACAGCCGGCCCAGCTCACTAAGATTATTTTGCGTGGAAGCCAGTATCCTTTTGCTTAATTCCACTGCACTTTCCTTACGATTTCCTGAACCAATAAGAATAGCTATAAGTTCTGAATCGCTAAGGCTGGCCCTGCCTTTTTGCAGCAATTTCTCCCGCGGGCGGTCATCTTCTGCCCAATTTTTTATACTGAATGTTGCACGGTCCTTCTCCATTGTGTTAAAGATATAAAACACTTCCACACCAGTACAGGATAGTTACTGAAAATGAAGCAATTATTTCAGCCAGTCTTTAACTTCTTCAAAATCCAGCCCCCCATAATTGCCGCTGCTCATAAAAAGCAAAGCAGAATGATCAAGATTAAGACTCCTCAGTTTTTCATGCAGTTTTTCAGGATTGGTAAAAATACTAAGCTTCTCTTTTTTAAAAGCCGAAGAAATTTGTGCTTCTGAAATATTCTCTAATTTTTTGAGTTTTACAGCATCGGGGGAATAAAACACAATAGCCTCATCTGCTTTATCCAGGCTGTTTTCGTAATGTTTTAAGAATTCCGCATTCAGGCTACTATAGGTATGTAACTCCAGGCATGCAATTAACTTCCTATCATGAAACTGCTCTTTCACGGCAGCCGTGGTAGCTTTTACTTTGGAAGGGCTGTGTGCAAAGTCTTTAAAAATAACCGCCGAGGAAGACTCCGCTACTTTTTCCAGGCGTTTGGAAGCACCTCTAAAAGTGGCGATGGCTTCGTAAAAGTCATCTTCATCAATCCCCATATGCTGGCAGATCCATTTCGCACCGGCGAGATTATTTAAATTATGACGACCGAATATTTCCAGGGGCAGCTCTCCTTCGGGAGTATCCAAAAACGTATGCCCGTCTTCAACATGATATTCCGGTGTCTGGTAAGGATGTTTACGGATAGGATTAGTGGTTTCTTCAGCAATACGTTTAATTTCAGGATCTTCTTCATTATAAACCAGGATACCTCCGTTAACAATGGAAGCCACAAAAATTTCAAACTGCTCTACATAATCGCGATAAGTTGGGAAGACATTAATATGGTCCCATGCGATACCGCTTAATAATGCGATATTAGGCTGATAAAGATGGAATTTAGGCCTCCTGTCTATCGCAGAAGACAAATATTCGTCTCCTTCAATTACTATAAAATCGTTTTCTTCAGTTAAATGAACAGAATTGGAATAAGCGTCCAGAGCAGCCCCCACCATAAAATCCACCGGTTTTTCGTGATAGTTCATTACATGCAGGATCATGGATGTAATACTGGTTTTCCCATGGGAACCACCAATAACAACGCGGGTTTTATTCTTTGACTGCTCATACAGGAATTCAGGATATGAAAAAATTTTTATGTCCAGTTCCTTGGCCTTTTCAAGTTCAGGATTATCTGCTTTGGCGTGCATGCCCAGGATAACAGCATCTAAATCTTCAGTAATTTTCTCTGGGAACCATCCGAATTCCCGGGGTAATATATCATGGTTTTTAAGTTTTGACAGGGAAGGCTCAAAAATAGCATCATCACTGCCGGAAATTTGATAACCTTTTTCTTTTAAGGCAATAGCCAGGGCATGCATTGCGCTGCCGCCAATTGCTATAAAATGAAGTTTCATAAAAGCTAAATTTCAGCAAATATACTTATTTAAGAATGAAGAAACTGGTATTAGATCATATCCAGAAGCCGCTTTTTAAGATCTGCTGCCTCTTCAAAACCCGGCTCTACAGCAAGGGCCTTATTAACATTTTCAAGTGCTTTTTCATTATTCTTCTGGTATAGCTGCACTTCAGCCATTTTTAAATAAGCCCATTTTGGGGATTTCAGGTCCTTATATCCGTAATTTTCGATATAGGTTTTCAATAGCTGCAAGGAAAATTCAGGCTGAAGCCGGTATTCCACAGCCATTTCAGCAAGCTCATAATTCAGATAATTCCGGTCAAGAAGCTGAGGCTGCTCTGCGGCAATTTTTAAAGCTTTAGAAATGCTTATGCCCGCTTCCCGCTTTTTTTCCTTTTCAGCATATATAAAAGCCTTTGCAAGCCAGGCATCCACTGCATTAATTGCAGTAAGCTCCCTCTGATATTTCGCAGCCAGTTCCTCATCTCCACCAAGAATGGCAGGTAATTGCATATGCAGCTCAACCAACGCCCGCCGCGACGGCGCATGCATGGAATCCAGGCGGGCAGCCTGGATAAGATGCTTCTTTATATCTCCCAGTAAAAATGCCGCGCTAAACTTTGAACCATTTAGCGCTTTTAAACCCATAGCGCCTCCCAGTTTGAAATGATAATCAGCGGTTTCAGGATATTTTACAACCAATTCTTTATACCTGGAAATAGCTGTATCCCAATCTTTTTTAAAACTGGCAATATCCCCTAAATATTCCATTGCTTTTTCCTGCTCCCTATTTGCCCAAAATATCTTTTCAGCCTTATTTATTTCGCCGTTTTCCAGATACTGTACTGCACCTAACAAATCAGCCTGAGCGGCAATTTTTCCGGTAAAAACAAATAGAAAACAGATAAAAGTCAGGAAGTGTGTCTTCATATTATAAATATTTGTTAATTTTATCAGTCGGCCTTACATTTTTAAAAGAAGAGTTATCAACAATTTACCGGGAGCTTTTAATAATTTGCCGATAAATGTTAAAGCCAGTACTTTTTCGACCCTCCATGTTAAAAATTATTTTAATATTTGCGATACTTTTTAAAAATGAGTTCAAACCTAAACTTAAAAGTTGAATTTAACACCTAGCCTATGCAAAATTTTACTTTAGGTAGAAAAGGAAAGATTTTTTCCTTCTTTGCCTTTATTTTATTAATCGGAACTTTCCCCTCTTTTGGACAGACGGGAAATTGTCCCACAGTTGGTGACGATGATGCCTCTACAGGTGGTAATCAACAGTCATTTTGCTATTTATCCACTGTTGCCGACCTTGATGGTACAGCCGCAAGTGGAACTACTTTAAGGTGGTACCGCAGCGAAACAGCCACCACCCCAATTCCCTCAACAGAACTTTTACAGGATGGCACCTATTATGCAGGAAACGCTGATGGTTCCTGCACCACCCGCCCTTCTGTAACTGTAGATGTAGATGATTATGGCGCTCCGGAGCCAAGCTTTGGGGTAGTGTTCTCACCCTGTATGTACAGTACTACAGGTGCAAACACTGTTGCAGAGCTTATTGAGCTTGTGGACGGAAACGATGTAGAAGTTTATACAGAGGAATTCAGTGGTTCACCCCTGGCTCCCGGAACAAACTTAACCCCGGAAACAAGTTACTATGTTGGACAGAGAAATCCTGAAACAGATTGCCCAACCAGCAGGGTTGCTGTTCGTTATGATCCTATAGCAGTTCAGCCACCTTCAGGTGAGGCAGAGCAGGTTTTTTGTGACGGGGCAACTGTGGCAGATCTGCAGGCCAGTGGGACTAACAGATGGTATAGCACCGAAGATTCCTTCCCTGCTTTAGATCCCTCTACTCCGTTGGTGGATGGGGAATCTTATTTCGCCACTCAAATTATAAACAGGGTTAATTCTCCGGAACCTCCCTGTGAAAGTATTGCACGTCTTCAGGTAAATGTGACCATTCTGGATGCAGGAGAAGATAATACGGACAATACCTTATGTGTTTCTGAAGCTGATTCCCAACTTAATACTGTAACCAATGCCCGCGCATATTTTGAAGGACTTTTAGAAGATGGCGTACCTACAGGAGGTAGTTTTTCTCCTTCCCTGCAGAGTATTGTAGACGGCTATGCTAACAATCCGGTAGGAACTTACCAAACCAGCTACACGGCTACTTTTGATATTGGTTGTACCGATACAGTACTTTTAGGAGTTAATGTTCAGGAAGATCCCAATGCGGGACAGGATACAGACGTAACCATTTGTGAGAGCGACATCCAACCTTTACTTGCTTTAGAAAATCTTCCGGTGCCTGTGTTAATTACAGCTGCAGAAGAATATTTTAAGGATTTTATTGATGATTCAGGAATTGATGATTCAGGAGAATTTTCGCCATCGATAGAAGAGGTTTATAATTCTATCATTGCAGATGCTGAAAATAATGCCTTCCCACAAACCTATACCGTTACTTACACTGTAGATAATGAAGGCTGCGTGGCCTCTTCCACCCTAAACCTTACTATTGAAGACGCTGCCAATGCAGGTTCAACTGTTGCAGATCCCATTGAACTTTGCGAAACCCAAGTGGAAGATCAAGGGATTTTTAACAGCGAAGACAGTCTTGCAGGTTTTTTTATAGACAGGCTGGGAGCTGAAGATACCGATGGCACTTTTTCTCCGGCCCTAGGTACTCTCATAACAAACTATAATGATGGAATTGATGGTGCTTCTGAGGATTTTACCACCACCTATACTGTAGAAAGAACAAATTGCGACAATGCTTCTGCCACTATAACCTTAACTATTAATGCAGCTCCGGCAGCAGATGCAGGAACAATTACTTCTCCGGAACCTTATTGTTCTAACGACGGGGTTATAATACTTGCAAATTTACTGGATAGTTCATCTATACCAGGTGGAACTTTCTCCAGTGATGATGCCGATGTTGCAAATGGTACTTTTAATCCTTCTACTGAAGGAGCCGGGGAACATGTAATTATTTACACGGTAAGTGAAGAAAATCCTGAGCTTTGTGTAACAGGAACAGATACTGCCGAGTTCATTATTACTGTAAATGACACTCCAAATGCAGGACCTGGCGGAGATTTCAATTTCTGTGTTTCACAGCTGGAAGATATTTTTTCCAGCCCAGATGCGCAGCAGGCACTATTAAATGAATTCGGAGGTTCTTATGACGCAGGTGGAGAATTTACTCCAAGCCTACCCGCCCTGGCGGCCCAGTTTGCTGCAACCACCGCTTTCCCTGCCACCTTTAATGTGGAGTATTCTGTAACCAATGAGAATTGTGACGATTCCGCTGCTTACCAGATTACAGTAACAGAAACAAGAGAGGCAAATGCCGGTAGTGACGTAGATGATATTACTTATTGTACTACAGATGCAGAAGTTGATCTTTTCTCTCTCCTTTCTGATGATGCCGATGCCATAGGTACTTTTGAAGGCTATGACGGAGGGACTTTTGATCCTTCAGTTGTGGGCGCAGGAACATATACTTTTAACTACAATGTTCTTGGTGACGGAGAATGTATCACAGGATCTGATTCCGCAGTAATTACTATTGAAGTATTTGAATCTCCTGATGCAGGAACTACTGTAAATGAAGTGGTTTGTATTTCGGATGTTGAAAACATCAGCACCACTGAAGATGCAGTTGCTTTCTTTAGCGCTTATTTAGATGGAAATGCAGATATGGATGGAACATTTGAACCTACTCTGGAAACTTTAGCTGCTCAACTGTTAGCTAACCCGGTTGGAACTTTTGAAACCATTTATACTGTAGCTAACGATAATTGCTCTGCAAGTTCATCTCTAAGTATTACTGTGAGAGACGAAATTGAAGCTGATCTCACTGAAGTAGCCAATCCAGCTCCAATATGCCAAAACGCAGGAATCCAGGATTTGACAGACTTTATTGGAGACAATCCGGACTTCGGAGTTTTTGAAGGCTATGAAAATGGGACATTAGATCCGGGAGTATTGACTGCTGGGGATTATGAGATCACCTATTCCTTAGATGAGAGTACAACAGAATGTGTAACAGGTTCTGCTTCTATCACCTTTACAATAAGCATTGTAAATTCTGCCCTTGCAGGATTTGATGAAGAGGTTACAATCTGTACAAATGATGAGATTACAGACCTTTATTCTTATGTAGCAGATTTTGCTGATATGGATGGTACTTTCACCTATAATGGTGAAGAACTGGAAGATGGAATGTTTGATCCTGCAATGTACACGCCGGGAACTTATCAGGTTGTATATACCGTGCCATCTGAAAATGATTGTGGAGAAGATACCGCCACTTATACTATCACGCTTTCTCAATCTCCGGATGCAGGAATGGATGGTACTATGGAAGTTTGCCAGAATGCTGAGATGCAGGATCTTTACAACCTGCTTGCAGAAGATATTGCTACCACAGGAGAATTTTCGCTGGATGGGGAAGTAATTGAAGAGGGCATGATGGATCCTTCAGCCTTTGACGCAGGAACTTATGATGTTCTTTATACAATATCTAATGAGAATTGTTCAGACTCTGCAATATTTGCCGTTACAGTTCTTGACGCTGCAAACGCAGGAGAAGATATGGAAGTTACCTACTGTATGAATGATGGTGCACAGATGCTTTTCGACGAAATCTCTGTTGACGCCGATGCCGATGGAACTTTTACCCTTGATGGCGAAACTCTTGCAGACGGGATATTTGACCCTGCAGCTTATGAGGCAGCTGAATATGAAATCATTTATACTGTAGAATCTACTACAGATTGTGAGGATAGCAGCGCAACAATTACTGTTACCGTAGCTGAGACTCCTGCCGCGCCAACAGTTACAGATATGACCTTCTGCGCTAGCGAAGGTGCCACTGTAGCCAATTTGGACGCACAGGGAACTAACCTTGTATATTATGCAGATATAGAATTGAGCCAGCCTTTAGCTATGGATGAGCCTCTTGCTAATAACACTCCATACTATGTAACACAAATTGCTGATGAAGGCGGATGTGTTTCTGAAGCTGCCGTAATAATGGTAGCTATTAATGACGCTCCTACTCCAACAATTAATGAAGATGAATTAGAACTTTGTGAGTATTATGATAATACGATTGAAGATCTAAGCGCTGCCATTAATGAAACTGGAGATGTTACCTGGTATGCTTCAGCTGAAGGCACAGATGTTCTTAGTGAGAATACTCCTCTTGAAGACGGGGTAACTTACTTTGCGACCCTTACCGATGCTACAACAGGTTGTGAAAGTTCTCAAAGGCTGTCTTACACCGTTGCTCTTGAAGAGTGTGCGCTGGTATTCCCTGAAGGAATTTCTCCTAATGGTGATGGAAGGAACGACACCTTCTATGTAGATAACATCGAATTTGATTATCCAAATCATACGATTCAAATTTTCAACAGATGGGGCAATACCGTTTATAAAGGAAAAGCCTCTGAAGATAATGCCTGGGATGGTACATCCAATCAATCAGGAAGCCTTGGAGACGGCGTGTTACCGGTAGGAGTATATTTCTATGTGATTGATTTCAATGATGGAGTAACCCCTCCGCAACAAGGTAAAATTTACCTAAGCCTATAGTCTAAAGGATAAACTAGAAAGAAATGAAAAAAACAGTAATTAAATATTTAATATTTGCAGGCATTATCCTTTTTTCTCTAAAGGGAATGTCTCAACAAGACCCCTTATTCACTCAGTACATGTATAACATGAGTGTAATAAATCCAGGTTATGCCACAGATGATCCCGGCATGTTAAACCTGGGTGGTATATACAGATCTCAATGGCAGAATGTTGACGGTGCTCCAACCACCGCCAACTTCTTTGCCCATACTCCAATAAATGAAAGAGTGGAATTGGGATTAACCGTTGTTCACGACGAAATAGGCGGTTGGATTAAGGAAAATAACATCACTGCAGATTTCGCATATGTTCTTCCTGTAAGTGACAACAGCAAACTGTCTTTTGGAGCTAAAGGAGGGCTTACCACCTTTGATTCCAATACTTCCGGAATTATAGTCAATGATCCGGACGATCCTGCTTTTAACAGCTTTAATGAAGTATTCCCGGTATTTGGGGTAGGTGCTTTCTGGTTCGGTGACAACTATTACTTAGGGGTCTCCGCGCCAAACCTGTTCACTTCAAAACACCTGGAGAATGAGCAAGGTATACAGATGATAGGAGAAGAAAACATTCACTACTACCTTACAGGGGGATATGTTTTTGACATTAGCGAAGATGTACGTTTAAAACCTGCTTTTATGGTAAGAGGTGTGCAGGATGCACCGCTTACCGTAGATGCCACGGCCAACGTACTTCTATACGATAGACTGGAAGCCGGGATAGGCTATAGGTTTAATGAAACCCTTACCGGACTGGTAAATTTCAAAATTACCCCGCAACTACGCGTGGGTTACGCCTATGATCATTACACTTCAGATTATGCCGGTTTTGATGTTGGCGGTACTCATGAGATCATGGTGCTGTTTGATATCGACCTATTCGGCCTGACTAAAGGATATGACAAATCACCCCGATTCTTCTAAAAACTGCATAACATGAAAAATATATATAAAATACTTTTATTAACACTGGTAAGCGTTTCTGCTTTTGGACAGAGTTCCGAAATCAAAAAGGCCAATAAACTTTTTGTTCAAAGAGCTTATGTTGACGCCGCAGACGCTTACGAAGATGTGGCAAATAAAGATCAGCAGGTTTTACAAAATCTGGGTGATGCTTATTTCTACACCAACCAGATGGAAAACGCAGCCGAAGTTTACAGGCTGCTTTTCCTGAGACATGAAGGAAACATCGCTCCGGAATATCATTTTAGATATGCCCATGCTCTTATGGGAACAGACCAGTACGATGAGGCAAACCAGTATTTGAGCAATGCTATGGGAGAAAACGTTGATTTTTCTGAATTTGAAAAACAACTGGACACCGCGGTTCCTCATACCTACACCACAAATCAGATTATGAACAACAGTGCTTCGGCCGATTTTGGTATCTCATTCTATGGGGATAGAATAGCTTTTGCTTCTACAAGGAACCAGGAGCGCCCTATTTATCCATGGAACAAAAAGCCAACATTAGACCTTTACAGTGCCTCTATTGATGATGAAGGAGAACTTAACGATATTGTTCTTTTTTCAGATGAAATCAATACAGATGAGCACGAAAGTTCAGCTACTTTTACTCAGGACGGGATGACTATGTATTTTGACCGTACCAACGAAAAAAGGGTAAAAGACAGCAGCGGGATAAGAGTTGGCCACATCAGCATCTATAAAGCTGAAATGGTAGACGGCGAATGGACAAATATTGAAAAACTTCCATTTAGCAGCGAAGAATATTCCGTAGAACATCCAAGCCTTAGCCAGGATGGCAGCAAACTTTACTTCTCAAGTGATATGCCTGGTTCTACCGGTGGTTCTTTCGATATTTATGTTGTAGATGTAAATGAAGACGGAACTTTTGGAACTCCTCAAAACCTTGGAAGTGGCGTGAATACTGAACATCGTGAGCAATTCCCTTTTATAAGTGACGAAGATGTGCTATACTTTGCTTCAGACGGGCACCTTGGTTTTGGAAATCTTGATATCTTTAGAAGTGAAGACGATTTTTCTGAAGTTCAAAATCTTGGCTCTTCAATTAACAGCAACAGGGACGATTTTGCCTTTGTGATCAAAGAAGACCAGGAAGAAGGATTTTTCGCTTCTAACCGAAGAGGCTCAGACAATCTTTACACCTTCACCAGGGAAGACTATGTTCCTCCTGTGGTTGATTTTGAAGACAGGGAGACCAATATCGAAACTGGAAGACAACAATTGCGCGACGTTGGAAACATCTATTTCGATTTTGATAAAGCAACCATTAAGCCTGAATCTGAACCTACTCTTAACAAGGTGGTGGATATCATGAATAAATATCCAACTCTTGAAATCGAGATAGGATCTCATGCAGATGCCAGAGGAAGCGACCAGTATAATATGCAACTATCTGAAAGACGTGCGGCCTCAACCCTTGAATACCTTGTAGAACATGGAATTTCAAGAGACAGGTTAACTTCTAAAGGATATGGTGAAAGTATGCCGTTAAACGATTGTACTCAGCCAACAGGTTGTACAGCTGCTCAATATGCTAAAAACCGTAGAAGTGAATTTACAATTATGAATTAATTGCAGATTGCCAACTTACCAATCAAAATGAAAAGCCCCGGGAAATTCCTGGGGCTTTTCTATTTTTTCACTACTTTAACTGAAATTGGTTAATTTGGCAAACCAAATAAGGTTTTACAAAGGCACCTTTATTTGATACTTCTTCATCTGGATTAAAATATTAAAATAAAAGAGAACACCAACTACAAAAATATTGGTGTATTTGTGTAGAATAATAATGAAGTTGAAAACCGAACTTACTTTTTAAAAGACCTCAATTCCTTCTTAAGTTCTTCCATAGATTGTTGTAATTGCTGAAAAAGCCCATTTTCTGAAGGATTGTCTAAATTGAAAGTAAGCTTGCTGTTTACCTGCCACAATTCCTGGATCTCGTTTACCTTCACCTCAATAGGAAGATATTCCTCATTTAAAGAAATCAGCAGCATTTTTGATGGATCCGGTAATTTTTGAAGTTTCTTTACCAGCACAGAGTCATACAGCACAACCACGTAAACCTTATTATTGTTTACCTCATCCATACCTCCTATGGCTTTTCCCATTACCCATTCCCCCGGGCGGTAATTAGGCAACATACTATCCCCTTCTATCTGGAAACCACGGTAAGTGGCATTCCTGAACTCCGGCAACGGAATATCAAAGGCAGGTAACTGGTTGTACCATTCCACATCCTGAACATTATGCGGGTAACCGGCGGCAGCTTTCTGGTTTACCATTAGGATGTTTTCATTATCGGCGCTGTTCACGGTAACCACTTTGGGGCTTACATCGCCTTTGGCGATTTGAAGGTATTTCTGACCGCTGTCTCCAAAAAGCCATAAAGGATTTATCCCAAACTGCCGCAGCAATTCTGCCACAACTTTTCCGGAAAGCTTGGTCCTGCCCCTTTCAATATCTGCCGTGGAATTTTTAATTCCCAAAACTTCGGCAAATTCTGCCTGGGTAAAATTATTTTCCTCTCTAACTTCCTTAAAATGCTTAATTTCTATTGATGAAGATGTTCCCATAGTGCCGCTAATTTAGGAAATATTCCAACACCACAAGATATTGATGGATATATTCCTATGAAAAATTAGCCAAGATCTTTGGAATGCATCAATAATTTTCGGTAAATTCTCATATAAAAAGTATCTTTTTTTAACGTTACTAAAAAATATTATGAAGAAAATAAACACCCTACTGCTTGCTCTTCTTATTATCTTTTTAATTTCCTGCGACAAAGACCGGGATGATATTGACAATAACTATATCCTTCTGGAAATGCAGCAAAGAAATGAAATGCTGGAGTACGATAATCCAAATTTCGAACTTAGCCTTTACGGATATAATGAAACCGTTGCCGATGCCGAAGCCACTTTAATTGTAAGCCAGGATTTTGGAGCAGACGAGTTTCCGTTTACTGTTAGAATGGATATTCCTGCAGATCCTTACGCTGAAATTCCAAATATTGAAGATAATACCAATGCGAGGTTTTACATTACCATCCAATGGGATTCGGATGATAATGGGCAGAATTGTGCCGGGGATATAGATTTGGATAACAGCATTCAAAATGTTGGCCTCATTAATATAAACCGAAGGGATGCCCAGGATATATATTTGGGTACAATTCCTGAAACTTCTTCCTGCCAATAATATTTTTTGGAGCCTGGCAAACAAAAAACCCGCTTTCTTGGACTGAACCCCAAATAGTGTCTAACTTTTTGGGGCACTTCAATCTCAGCGGGTTTTCATTTATCAAGCCTATAATATAACTTTATGCTTCAGGGTCTAATCCTGCTTCAATCCTGGCAATAAGGTCCTGCCAATGGTAGCGAGTAATAGTATCTCCTGTACGATTTTTTCTCTGGTTAAGATCTGATTTCAATTTCTGAAGCTCCCCCCGCATTAAAGCCACAACATCTGTAGAAGCAATTTCCTCGTCTCCTTCGGCCTGTACCTGCTCCACATAATCTACCGCGGTATCCACATAAGCTCTTTGAAGGTTTCTGCGATAAGCATCTACTTCTTTAGATTGGTACAGTTCACTAAAAATTCCCTGCCGCAAATCCTTCATCATCTCTACGGCGGAATATACATCTTTGGAACTGCGCTGTTCATTTTCAAACATTCTCTTCAGCCTGTCTTCATCTAAAAGATAATCCAGGGCTCTGGATTGCAGGTTCTGCACTCTGTCTATAGCCCCGTCAGATTCAATTCGGTCAAGGATTTCATCATTCAGCAGCCATTCAGGAGTAGTAAAGGCATTAGAAGTTAAAAAATTTATGGCTTTCCTTTGCTTTCCCTGAGGCACGGCTTCATAAACCACCCCTTCCTGATCGGCGGTTTTCCTGGTTTCGTAAACCCCGCCAACATTTGTGATCACATGGTAAATATAGCCGCGCCACATATTTATTAATTCAGAATAAACCTCATCGAGTTCCTCGAACCCGCTGCCTTCCCTGGAAGTCCACTCCACGAGATTAGGAACTACTTTTTTTAAATTTGCCAATCCGTATTCGCTGGCCTTTACCTGGTCTGCTCCCAGGCTTTCCCGTTGTGCCTGTGGATCTACTCCGCCATAACCGCTTCCAAATTCATAAACAGGATCCCCGGCCTTTTCCAGAATCCAGGCATCCAAAGTGGTTTTTTCATCTTCAGGATTTTTTGCTTCCGGCAAATAGCGATAACCCCAGTTGATGGCATATAGGTCATAAGGCCCCATCATTCTTATAAACCTTACATCTTCATCCCCGGGTTGGGCTACATAATTTACCCGGGCGTAATCCATAATGGAAGGCGTAAGCCCATATTCCTGGGTAAAACTGGCTGAGCGTAAAGAATCGGTAGGATAGGCGGCACTGGCTTTCATGTTATGAGGTAATCCCAGGGCATGCCCCACTTCATGGGCGATAACCATGCGCATCATTTCCCCAATTTCAGCTTCCGGGGTATTTAAAGTCCTGGCCGCTGGATTTTGTGCGCCCGCTTCTATCATAAACCTGTTTCTATAGGACCTTAAATGATTATGGTACCAGATAATATCGCTTTCGATAATTTCTCCCGTACGCGGATCTATAACTGAAGGACCCATTGCGTTACGAGTGGTACTTGCCACATATCTTACCACAGAATATCTTACATCTTCCGGGCTAAACTCCGGGTCTTCTTCAGCAGTCGGCGGATCTTTGGCGATAATGGCATTTTTAAACCCGGCTTTTTCAAAAGCAACATTCCAGTCTTCAATTCCCTGCTTAAAATAAGGGCGCCATTTTTTAGGCGTGGCAGGGTCTAGATAATACACAATGGGCTTTACCGGCTCCACCAGCTCACCCCTTTTATAAGCTTCCATATCTTTTGGCACCAGGCGCCATTTCCTAATAATTTCGTATTCATCAGATTTAAGTTCATCTGAGTTATAATCGTATTTTTCCACCGTAAACCAGCCCACGCGGTCATCGGCAAGCCTTGGCTGCATGCGGTCTTCGGGAAGCAGCACCATAGACTGGTTCATAAGCATAGATATAGTTCCCGCCTGCCCCCTTTCCGGCGGTTCTTCAGCTTCATAAGTCATCACATGTTTTACCTCCACATTCTTGGGATAAGAATGGGCAGATTCTATATAAGACCTTGTTTTGTCCAGTTTTTTCACCTTGTAGCGCTTCCGCAGCGACGAAGAAAGCCCGTCTATGGCTGCTACTTCATCTTCAAAAAGGCTGCTTACATCAACAACCACCGCCGTAGAATCGGGGGTATAAGCTTTAACTTCTGCACTGTAAAGAATCGGAGAGAAATTGTTGGCCAGTACAGACTTGTAAATAGGCGATTCTTCCTCACTCTCGTTCTTAAAGCTAATCACCTTCACATCCACAAAATCGCCTCTTTTGGTCCAGCGTACCACCTGCTCGTTTACCTTGGAACCGGCATTAACATAGCCGCCGCCAAAACCCGAGGGTACTTTGGCAATCCTGCTAACCAGCAGCATATCTTTTTCCAGCAGGTCTAAGGGAATTTCAAAATAGAGTTTATCATCTACAAAATGAGTGGTGAACATGCCCTTATCACTCTTTGCTTCTGAAGTGATGAGCTTGTTGTATGAAGTTTTGCCGCTTTCTTCTTTTGCTGAAGCTGAAGCTGAAACGGCTTCCTGATCGTTCTTTTTACCAAACAGTTTACCCTGGCTCTGGCATCCCACAGAAATGGCAGCCACAAGCCCAACGGCAGTTAATTTCTTAATCATATTATTTTATAGTTTTATGTGCGAAGAGCAACAAACATACTAAATTTTAAGTGGATTACTTTCCGCTGAAGCCATACAGCAGTGGCTTTTATGAAAACTTCAAAAATGTAGTTTAAAAAAATAAAATCATTATTTTACAAGAAGTTTTATGACTATTCTGGAAATAGAAGTTTATCTCTTCTGTTGGAGAACCTTCCTGGCACACTCTACTTCGTAACAGGCCCTCATGAGCAATTGAAAGTTACCGCCCTGCAGAGCTTCTGTAAGCGCAATCATTTCCGGTACGTATCGGCGGGCGAAACCGGGATCGTTTTCAAGAATATCGTGTGTATTATCAATAACATCAGCCAGTTTAATGGTTTTTGCTTCCACACTTATTTTAGCCTGTCTTTCCACCTCCCGCTGCTTGCGTTTTTTACGGTTTAAATGCGGATATTTTTCCTTTGTAAATACATCGGTAAGCTCCTCCACCAGGCCGGCAATTTTTCTTCCGAATTTACGCTGTATATCCTGAATCGATACAGGAGTATCTTCCACCACGTCGTGCAGATATGCCGCACATATCATCTCTGAAGAGTGCGGAACAGTTCTCACAATTTCAGCCACCCGTTTTGGATGTTCTATATAGGCTTCCTTTGTATACTTCCGCTGCTGATCTCCATGTGCCCGGCGAGCGTATTCCAGTGCTTCCTCTTCCATCTTATTATTTTAAGATGAAATTACCGAATTTTCAGAAGTATAAAAGATACGGGGCAAGTAAAATTAAGCAGCATCATCTACCACAGCATTTAAAGTATCGTTAAATTATTTTGCCCGGGAATTTGATTTTGTAATTTCATTGCTACAGGATCCTCCCCCCTTGCCTGCCTGAAAATTATTATAAATCAATTAAACCAATCATTATGTTAGCAATGAATTTTCGAGGCCCGTTTAGAATACGTGCCGACCATGACCAGCCATATCCCGAAATAGAACATCCGGAAGATGCCATTGTAAGAGTTTTGCGTTCGTGCATTTGCGGCTCAGACCTCCACCTTTATCACGGGCTTGTTCCCGATACCCGTGTGGGATCTACTTTTGGCCATGAGTTCGTGGGTGAAATTGTGGAAGTGGGCTCTTCTGTTCAAAATGTAAAAGTTGGAGACAAAGTAATGGTTCCGTTTAATATTGCCTGCGGAAAATGCGCCTTTTGCAAGCAGGAGCTGTATGGAAACTGCCATGAGGCCAATGCGCAGTCAACCGCGGCCGGCGGGATTTTTGGATATTCCCATACTGCCGGTGGTTATAATGGCGGGCAGGCTGAATATGTTCGTGTCCCATATGCCGATGTTGGGCCTACTGTAATCCCAGACTGGATGGACCCAGATGATGCCGTGCTTTTAACAGATGTGGTACCAACGGGCTATCAGGCTGCTGAAATGGGTGGCATACAGGAAGGAGACACCGTTGTTGTATTTGGAGCCGGACCTATTGGAATAATGGCCGCTAAATGTGCCTGGCTTTTTGGAGCTGGCCGCGTAATTGTAATTGACCAGCTGGACTACCGCCTGGAATTTGCTGAAAAATACGCGCAGTGTGAAGTTTATAATTTTAAAATGCTGGAGGATCCAGTGGTTTTCATAAAAAAACAAACCGATTCCCTTGGAGCCGATGTATGTATTGACGCGGTAGGTGCTGAAGCCGCCGGCAATACCATGAACACGCTTATGGGTAGAAAATTATTGCTACAGGGTGGTTCTACCACTGCGCTGCACTGGGCCATCAATTCGGTTAAAAAAGGAGGAATTGTTTCTATTGTTGGTGTTTACGGCCCAATAGATGCTCTTGTACCTATAGGAAATGTGCTTAACAAGGGAATAACCATTCGTGCCAATCAGGCTTCTGTAAAGCGGCTTTTGCCAAGGCTTATAAAGCACGTGAAAGATGGTAATATAAATCCGAAAGAGTTAATTACGCATCGAATTCCGCTGGAAGAAGTCGCAGAAGGTTATCATATATTTTCAAAAAAACTGGATAACTGTATTAAACCCGTTCTCATACCACCTTCGGCATAAAGAAAGTGCAGGGAAAATAAAGTGAGTACAAAATTCAAAATTTGAAGATCATGAATGAAGAAACCAATAACGAGGAATTTAAGAATAAACGTGGCGGCGACCATAGCCATATTAAAGGCTGGGGTGTAGATGCCGATCCTAAGAACGACCCTACCTACCCTATAAAAAAGCGTACGGATGAAGAAATTGAAGGCTACTCCTGGGAAAGGCCTGAACAACAGGAAACAGACATAGAAGTATTGCACTCCATCGAAAGGCCAAATATCACCGCGGTTTTTGGTACGGCGGCCCCACCATTCGGCCTAAGCGGGATGATTAGGAGGTATGCCTATACCAAAAGTGAATCCAGCTATGGAAGATGGCTGCCATTGGTTTTAGCCGACCGTGTTGGAATGGTAGAAGGCGTCCTGGACGATCTTAAACATGGCCATATCCCGAATATTTTCGCGGAAAGAGGATGGAAATCTGAATGGAAATATAACCGCAAAAATTTTATAGCGAAAACGGCTACAACTGTAGCCTTGACTTCCGCTGCCATTCTTCTGCTCTCCAGAAAGTCGAAGAAATAAGAAGGTAAATTTGAATCCTGAAGCTGCGTGCTTCAGGATTTTTTAATTTTGAGATGACCTTTTGAAAATATACCTGGTTATAAAGATCCCGCTACCATCCTCTTCGCCAGCATAA
>NZ_JAVRHQ010000034.1:0-30777 GCF_031846485.1 Autumnicola tepida | reverse complement strand
TTCTTTTTATTTATCAGCTATTTTTATGCCTCGTAATTTCCATACTCCCGCAGGAATTCTTCCTGCATTTCCTGGATTCCTTCAAAACCGCCATAAATTATAAGTCCGGCAATTATAAGAATAATATAGAGGGCACTCACTCCAACACCAATATAAGCCAGAATTCTCCCGGTTTTTACATTCTGATATCCGGTGTACAGTTCGGGATTGGCATTATACACTTCTGTAGCTTTTTTTGCCATTACAATGGCGAGAATTCCGAAGATAGCCCCCAGAACGCCATAGCAGCAGCAGCCAAGGATTGATAGGATTCCAAAAACAAGAATGAGCGTGGAATTGGGTAACTGTTCTTTTTCCATAAATTTTGGTTTAGTTAGTTGAATATAAGGATCATTTTATAAAAATAGCTTCCTACGATTATAAAAGCGTTTAGTATAATAAGGCCAATTTTAATCGTATAGTCATATTTAAATTTAAAGAAAAGATTTAAAACTAAAAATCCTAAGAGAATAAGGAGCGTGTATATTGCGGGATACATATGGAAGGCACCGGTATAATTACCCTTTAAAAGTAATGCCAGGGAGCGCTGGGCTCCACAACCGTAACATTCCAATCCAAATAATTTTTTATTTAAACAGGGAAACATATATTCCTCCATAATTACAATCCTTTTCTAACGGTAATTTTTTTGCTGATTTTCTTCTGATCTGTAGTGATAAGATTTAGGATATAGACGCCTTGACTTAATCCTCTGGTAGAGAGGTAGATTTCTTTTTCAGTATTAGAAATTTTTCTGCTAAGAACTTTGCTGCCCTTCAGGTCGAAAAGATTCAGTTGTTCAGCTAATATCTTTGCTGGAATCTTTACCCGCAAAATTTCCTCCTGATTATCCTGTGAAACCATAATTTCTTCAGGAGAAGTAATAGTGGTTTTTTCTATAGTTAGCGGCACTTCTTCAGCTAAAATATTAGGAGTAGAATCCGTGTCGATTTTTGGTTGTTCAGGAACCGGCATTTTCAAACTTAAAAAGAAGCGTTGGGAAAATTCTCCTTTAGGCAACATCACTCTAAATTTTTCATTCATTATATCCTTATATATGTTGGCTTCAGCATCATGCACGAAAATCGCTTCAGGTTCCAAAGCCCGCATAGATTCCAGGCTAAAAGTGATTTCTCCATCCGCTGCCATATTCACAATAAAGGGTATTTTTTCTTCCGCAGAGAAGGGCCGGACATTAATAATGTAATAATTGCTGTCTATTAGCCAGCCTATGTCTGAAGATATATTATTCATGGCCATAGCATCCATTGCCCAATCTTTTCCGGTTGTGGCATCATCCCGAAAAGCAAGTACCAGCGGCCTGGAGTAAAGATTGTTAATCTCTATATCGAGACGGAGGTTAGGGATAATTTCACTCACTTCCGGATCTTTAGCAGCTGCTTTAAACCTTGCGTCCTGCGTCTTTTCTTTTTTAAAGATGCGATGAGAATTTTTAAAAGTCACATTGCCGTCTTTGCTGCCAATAAGCATAAATCCCTGGGCAACAGGAATAAATTCCCTCGGGATAATTTCTCCATTTTCTCCCGTTACTCCTGCCAGTTCACCATTTCCGCGATACTTTTTAAAGACGGCGGGGACGTAGCAGTTTGCGCCTGGAGAATAGGCGCCGTAGCCACCTTCATAATCCTTGAGATAATGCGAAGTACCGTTGTCTTTGGAATCCCAAAAATAAGCTATTCCTGTTGTGGCAGGATTCTCCAAAAGGAAAATTTTTAAATGGAGGGCAGAAGGATACGGATTCCCCACAAGCAAGGATTGGTTTTCCAATATTCTTATATTAAACAAGCCGTCATTTGCCGTGCCTCGAAAATCATAGCGCTGACTGCTACCGGGATTGTTTTCGATTCCGTTGATTAATGTATGATTAAGCCCGTTAGTGCCTTTCATGGTAAAGCCTTCGCCAGGTTTTAAATCGAAAAAATCCCCAATGTACTTCCAGTCGGCGTAATCGTCCCCGGCGAATTTATAGATCCATTTTTTGGAGATCGTTAGCGGCTCTGCCAGTCCGTTAAGTTCTGAGGTGAATATAGCTTTTTTGCTGCGGGTAAGGTCCTGTGGCTCTAAAATATATTCGCTGATATTTTTTCCTGCTGAAGGATTGCTCACCGGCAACGACCAGTAATTAAAATCAAAAGCATTTGAGGTGCCTTCCTGAAAAACAGAAATTGCACCATTGCCCTGATTAAGGTTACCCGGTTTTTCACCCTGCAGAAGTTGCGCCTCTTCCCTTAGGTAAATACTGGCTTCTGTTGAAGGATTCCTGTTTTTAACGAGCTGAATTCCATCATGAACATATAGAAGCTGGTCACTTACATACACATAACTGTCGCCAACGGCAGAAGGGGAAATACTTAACTGTGCAAGGCAGTTAAACGCGCAGGTAAATAGGGTAATTGTAATAATGGATCGCATCATCAGGATGGTCTGTTTTTAGTATAAAAAGGTAAACAAAAAACATCAGGTGTAACAGAAATAAATATCTTAAGATGTTGTGTAGGAATGACTTAAAAATATACGTACCTTTCATGGTATGAAAAAAGTCGTTAAACTATTATTAAAATTCTAAATGCATTGGCATTGTTAATTATCTTAGCGGCTCCCTACACATAACCAGTTAAAATATTTTAAAATGAATATCCTAATTTTAAGCGTAGGGTTTCTATTACTTACCTTACTTGTTTTCTTTTTGATCCGCACAATGCTGAGTAACTATAGAGAAAAAAGGAGATTACGACATATGCATGTTGAATTGAGGGGAAAAAAATCTGAATGGAATTAATTACAGGCAGTAGCCGGTATTTCTTCCTTTTCCTTCTAAACAGATTCAGCATTACATTATATTTCCCGGAATTAAAATCATAATTTTGCCTGCAGACTTATCCACCTGGATGCAGTGAGTCACGAATTCTACAAACGCTGGAAATTTTCAGCAGCAGATTTATGATTATGAAAAATTCACAACTCGTAAATTCAATTTTAATAGCTATTGGCGGGGCATTGCTTATTTATGTGATTGCCGTTAAAGACGCCAGCCCGTATTTTAAAATCGCAGGTCTCATTATTATAATGTTTGGGCTTTATCGTGCAACAAATTACTGGGTGGCGACCAAAGACGATCATAAAGAAGACGAACACAGGGAGTAGTTATGCAATTTAAGCCGGGCGATAAAGTAGAATTGATGGACGACAACCTTGAGGGTATTGTAGTGAGGGTTGAAGGCGCCATGGTTGAGGTGGAAACTCCCGAAGGTTTTACTATGGATTTTCCCGCTTCAGATTTAGTGAAAATTGAGGTTCCTATAGAAGAGCTGCAGGAGGATATTGATCTTGAAAGCGTTTTGGAGGAAAAGAAAATTCCGAAGAAAAGAAAGTCAGCCCGGGTGAAGCCTAAAGAGCGTAATGCTCCTCCCATGGAAGTAGACCTTCATATTGAAAAACTTACCAGCTCTCTAAAAGGGTTAAGCAACCATGAGATGTTAAATTTACAGTTGGATACCGCCAGGCGTCAACTGGAATTTGCCATGAGAAAACGTATTCAGAAAGTGGTTTTTATTCATGGAGTAGGGGAAGGAGTGCTTAAAGCAGAACTGGATTATCTTTTTGGGCGCTACGCGAATGTAAAATTTTACGATGCCGATTTCCAGAAGTATGGGCTTGGTGCCACCGAAGTTTATATTTTTCAGAATTATACTGAAGATTAAATCACAACTTATTCTGTGTCGGTTTCATCATCATCAGTTTCTTCATCAACTTCTTCTCCGGTATCTTCATCTTCACCAGGTTGATTATAAATTACCTCTAAAGTTTCATCAAAATAACCCAGGTCATATCGGGCAAATTTAATTTCTTCTCCGCTCTCGTCCTGTTTGATAAGCGAAAAATCACGGATTGTAATATATGTTCTTATACTTCGGTCAATTTCATTCTCAAGAAAAGTATCGTTTTCTTCAGAAATAGCGGCTGAACGATCCAGGTAATATGGTATATCTGCTCCGTTAAGGTTTATAGCAGGTCTTAAAACACTGTTTTCAGAATCTGGATCTATTTCTACTTCATTTCTGGTAGGACTGCCATCACCATCGTCGTCGGTATCCAGGTAATTCGGGATCCCGTCTTCATCGGTGTCACGAAATTCGCCTTCACCTGTGGTAGGGTCTCCATCTGGATTTTCTAATTCCCTGGAGGTTTCTACATTGTCATTATCATCATCTATATCCAGGTAATCAGGAATTCCGTCTCCATCAGAATCCAGGTGGTTTTCGCCATCTATATCAAATCCTTCCTCGATATTACTTAAATCATCCCCATCAGAATCGGCTTCCCCATTCTCGTCCATATAATAGGTGTTGATATTTATTGTCCCCCTGCTCGAACTTACGTATTCTTCAAGAACTTCAGGATTGCTTGGCGGGATATCGCTGCAGAAGTAAGAAGTTGGCACTTCATCATTATAAATTCGGTAAATAAGGCGGTTTGTGCTGCTTAAAGTAAGACTTTCGTCCCCTGTTTCACTTCGGAGTCTGTCTTCAGCAGTGCTAATTGCGCTGTTTTTAAGAACAAGGGACATAGATTCATACACATCCTGGCTATTTGTAGTGTATAATACTTTTGTCTCGAGTCCGCAAAGCCTAAGATCACTATCTTCCAGATCAAAGCTGGTGACTACTATCTCACCACTGTCACAGGAAAGCAAAATTGATCCCAGTAAAATAAGTCCAAAAATCTTCTTCATTATAAACAATTTGTAAAAGGAGGAAAATCAAGCAAATTCTATGCTTGCTGAACAAAAGTAGCGGAAATATAGATTTTTACCGATGCTTCTTCAAAATAATTTAAATTCCCCTATTTTTGCAAACCATGAAAAAAGTCTACTTAGATTCTGCAGCCACAACGCAAATGCGAGAGGAAGTAATAGTTCGCATGAGCAGCGTTATGAGGGAAAATTATGGAAACCCTTCTTCCACTCACAGTTACGGGAGATCTTCTAAAAGTTTAATTGAACAAGCCAGAAAAACGGTAGCCTCTTATCTAAATGTGCAGGCTTCTGAAATCGTTTTTACTTCCGGAGGGACTGAAGCTGATAATCTTGTGCTTAACAGTGCGGTAAGGGATTTAGGCGTAAAGAGGATTGTCACTTCCAGGATAGAGCATCACGCTGTTTTGCACACAGTGGAGCAATTGCAAAAAAATTATAACATACAGGTAGATTATGTGAAACTGGATGAAAATGGGGCTATTGTCTTAGAGGATTTAGAGCGCCTGTTATCTTCTTCTGAAGGAAAAACTTTGGTAAGCCTGATGCATGTTAACAATGAGATTGGCAATAAAATAGACTTAAAGCATGTGGCTGAAATTTGCAAAAATCATGCTGCGCTTTTTCATTCTGATACCGTACAGTCTGTTGGGCATTATGAGCTGGATTTTAAAGAAATCCCGGTAGATTTTACCGCTGCAAGCGCCCATAAATTCCATGGGCCCAAAGGAGTTGGCTTTGCTTTTATCAGAAAAAACAGTGGTTTAAAACCTCTTATTTTTGGCGGAGAGCAGGAGAGAGGGCATCGAGCAGGTACAGAGAGTGTTCATAATATTGTGGGGCTGGAGGAATCTTTAAAGCTTTCTTACAAAAACCTGCAGCAGGAAAAGGATTACGTTTCGGGCTTAAAATCCTACTTCATTAATTCGCTTCAGGAGAAAATCCCGGGAGTGAAATTTAACGGAAACTGCGCTGAACCGGAGAAAAGCACTTATACTTTAATTAATGTTTGCCTTCCTGTTTCTGCGGAAAAGGCACTGATGCTTTTATTCCAGCTGGATCTTAAAGGGATTTCCTGTTCTAAAGGCAGTGCATGCCAAAGCGGAAGCGATAAAGGCTCTCACGTATTAAGCGCTTTCCTTTCAGAAGAAGATTTGGCCAAACCTTCCATTCGTTTTAGCCTTTCTGTATTTAATACCAAAGAAGAAATAGATTACGTGGTAGCAGCGTTAAAGGAATTTATAGAAAGTTGATGAGCTGATTTTTATTCTATATTTTGAATGATGAATTTTAAAATTATTCCGGTAAAATTTATGGAATTATAAACTTATAAATTCCATTTTACTGAAACAACCTCCCGGGCCTATGGCTATCTCTCTTTAAAAAAATGGAAGCTTTTTTGTTAATTTGAATGATGAATTTTGAACTGCTTATTATTTAATTTCACTTTTCACTTTCTCAATTTGTACTTCAAATTATTTTCTAAAGAACTTCGCTTCATAAGTTGCTGTATTCCCTACATTATCAGTCACCACCAGCTTAAAATTATTTTCGGTGTCGGTAACAGCTCCGTCACTAAAGTCGTAAGTAAGCGTGTTGTTTTTGTATTCATACTCCATCAGGATAAATTTCCCGTTTACGGTGGCGCGGTAGCTCTGGATCCCGGAGAGGTCATCACTAATCTTTACCTTTAGGGTGCTATTATTGGAAATCCATTGCCCGTTCGAAAAATTAACCGGGTTAATCCAGGGCGCTTTAGTGTCTGAAGCTAAAGTATAATCACCAAAAGTTCGCACTCCCGTCGTAAAGCGGTCTCCTTTTTTATATGTGGAAGAATAGCTGGGCCGGCCCCTGTAGCCAAGTTTGGCAATAAACATTTTCTCTTTCTCTGCAGCTTCATATTTGCTCACGTCAAAACCTATAGTGATGTTATTTTGAATTGCAGTATTGTCTTCATGAAAATGAATGGTATCACCTTGAAAGCTAATATCAAGATAGGTATCCTGATAGAGGCTGTTCTTTGGAATATAAACGTCTATTCCGTTTTGTTCTGTGGAAAAAGGCTGGTCTACCTGCACGAAATATTCGGTTTCTTCCAGTTGTTTTGGCTGAATATTATCACTGAATTTCCCCTGAATAGGAATCCTGATCACACTTTCATTGCCGGCAAAATCCTGGATTTTAATGGTATAATTATAATTGAGGCTATCCTGAATATTTAACCTTCCTTCAGATTGCACGTTAGCGTACAGGCTTAACGGGTTATTTTCATCTACAAAAAGTTTCTGTACACGGTCCCGGTGCGAGGTGTAGTATTCATAATCTATTAGTTGGTTGAGGCGACGGGTTTCCGCAAAGGAGAACCTGTCAAAATTCAGCTGAAAAACATTATCCCCATTTAAATTAGCTTCAATTTTGTACACCCCGTTTTTATTGGGCGCCATGTCCAGCTGGTCTACAGTAGCCACCCCAAAGCCAATTTTTCCGCAGGCATTAATTTTTTCCGTAGTAAAAGAACCATCCTGCAACGGGATAAGCCTTATCTTTTGTCTTTCTGCAGAATTGTTAACATGCGAACCTTCGCCTTCAGGATAAACAAAGAGGCCATCAATAATCGGCCTGCGGTGATCCTGGATTTCTATCCCAAACAGTTGTGGGTTCATTGGCCTCTGGCTGCCGTCCCTTATTTCAAAATGCAAATGCGGTCCGCCACTACCGCCGGTGTTACCACTATAAGCAACCAGTTCTCCCATATCTACTGCTAACTGCCCTTCTTCAGGAAAAAGTTCAATCTCGTAGGATTCATTGGCATATTGTTGCTTTTTTACATAAGCTTCAATTTCAGGAGAAAATCGCTGTAAATGGCCGTAAACTGTCGTGTAACCATTCGGGTGCTGAATGTAAAGCGCTTTTCCGTAGCCATAATGCTGAATTTTAATCCGGCTCACATAACCGGGAGCGGCAGCTTTAACTTCCAGCCCCTGGCGTTGCTGGGTTTTTATATCCAGCCCGCTGTGGAAATGGTTGGCACGAAGTTCCCCAAATGTTCCCGCTAAAACCAGCGGGATATCCAGAGGTTTTTGAAAATAATCCTGTGGTACCTGGGGTTGAGATTGGGCAATGCTTGTAATAGCAATAAAAGCAAGCAAAAAATAAAGCTTCATATAGATTTGTTATTCAAATTTCATAGCGCTGTAAATATAAATAAAACCAGCAATAATATTAACCCGCTTGCCCTGAGAATATTATGTTGAGGAGTCGTTTTTATAAAATTAGCAATAAAAGTATTGGGATATTTCAAAGCGTATGTTAACTTTGTGCGTATCGGCATCATATCGAGCTTTTATGAGTGAACTGGCGGAAATAGTTGATAATCTTGAAAATAGGATCAGCAAGTTGCTTCACAAGTATGAAGTTCTAAAGCAAATGCGCGATTCTTTGCAGGAAGAATTGACATCTGTTAAATCTGAAAACAACCAATTGAAAAAGGAACTGCAAGGTTCTGTTGAACGGGTTCAGACGTTGAAAGCTGCGAATGCGATGCTGGGCAGTAATGATTATAAGAAAGAAACGAAGCTCAAAATAAATAGCCTGATTAGGGAAATTGACCAATGTATAGTGCAGCTATCTGATTAATGAGACGCAATGGCGGAGAAATTGAAGATAAAAATATCGATTGCAGATCGCGTCTATCCATTGACCATTCAACCCAGCCAGGAAGAAGGTTTGCGTAAAGCGGCAAAGAAAATTGAAGGTATGATCAAACAATTTGAGCAGAGTTATGCCGTTAGGGATAAGCAGGATGTACTTGCCATGTGTGCCTTACAGTTTGCGGCGCAAACGGAACAAAAAGGCCTGGACAAGTCCGCTGAAATGATTGAAGCAGAAGATAAATTGAGATCGCTTAATGATTTACTAAAGGAACATTTAGCATCATAAGTTCTTTAAATAAAATAAGGTTACTGCCTGTATTAGTGATTTTTTGATAAACTCAACACGAATTCTTTAAAGAGGGTGAGTCAAAGTTGTTAAAGCGCGCCGCTCCCGGGAAACCGGGATGAGCGGATTCTTGATCAGCTTGTTAGCCCTAAACTTGATTTTAAGGAGTTTAATACAAAACAACAACTAATACAGGCTTTTTTTATATATAAATTTTAAATAAATGGAGATAATCATACCAATTGTTGTGGGACTTATTGGCCTGGCCATAGGTTTTGCGATAGCTAAAGCGCTGGAGCGAAAGAAGGCTTCAGAAACAATATCTAATGCTGAAAAAACTGCCGCCGGCATTATAAAAGAAGCCAAAGCTGAAGGAGAAAGTATTAAAAAGGATAAAATCCTTCAGGCTAAGGAAAAATTTATTGAGCTTAAGTCTGAACACGAAAAGGTTATTCTAAGCCGGGACAAGAAGATTAATGATGCAGAGAAAAGAATCCGGGATAAAGAATCGCAGGTTTCCGGGGAACTGGCAAAGAATAAAAAGTTAAATAAAGAACTGGAAGATAAACTTGCCGATTATGATTACAGGACAAATTACCTCGAGAAAAAGCAGGAAGAAATAGACAAGCTTCATAACAGTAAAGTTCAGCAACTGGAAGTGATTTCCGGCCTTTCTGCGGAAGAAGCCAAAGCCCAGCTTACCGAATCCTTAAAAGATGTGGCCAAAGCCGATGCCATGGCCATGATCCAGGACACGGTGGAAGAGGCGAAATTAACTGCGCAGCAGGAAGCCAAGAAAATTATCATTAACACCATCCAGCGTATTGGAACTGAAGAAGCCGTTGAAAACTGTGTTTCGGTTTTTAACCTGGAAAGTGATGATGTAAAAGGAAGGATTATAGGGCGCGAAGGTAGAAATATCCGGGCACTGGAAGCCGCTACGGGAGTGGAAATTATCGTAGATGATACTCCGGAAGCAATTATCCTTTCCTGCTTCGATTCTGTAAGAAGAGAGGTTGCCCGCTTATCACTTCATAAACTGGTAACAGATGGAAGAATTCACCCGGCGCGTATTGAAGAGGTGGTGAAGAAAACCCGTAAGCAGATAGACGAGGAGATTATTGATATTGGTAAGCGAACTGTTATAGATCTTGGTATCCATGGTCTGAATCCAGAGCTTATAAAAGTAGTGGGAAGAATGAAATACCGCTCTTCTTATGGGCAGAATTTGCTTCAGCATTCCAGGGAAGTGGCTAAGCTATGTGGCGTAATGGCAGCAGAGCTTGGGTTAAATCCAAAACTTGCCAAAAGGGCCGGGCTGCTTCATGACATAGGAAAAGTGCCGGAAACAGAAACAGAAGTGCCTCACGCAATCCTGGGAATGCAATGGGCAGAAAAATATGGTGAAAAGCCTGAAGTTTGTAACGCCATTGGGGCCCACCATGATGAAATTGAAATGAATTCCCTGCTTTCGCCAATCGTCCAGGTTTGTGATGCGATTAGTGGAGCCAGGCCGGGAGCAAGAAGGCAGGTGCTGGATTCTTATATCCAGAGGCTGAAAGATCTTGAAGATATAGCTTTTGGATTTGGTGGCGTTAAGAAGGCGTATGCCATCCAGGCGGGACGTGAACTTCGCGTAATTGTGGAAAGTGAAAAAGTAAACGACGACAAAGCGTCTAATCTTTCATTCGATATTTCACAGAAGATCCAGACAGATATGACCTATCCGGGTCAGGTTAAAGTAACTGTAATAAGAGAGACCAGGGCTGTAAATATTGCAAAGTAATACTCAGGGCAAATAGATAAAAAAATCAATCCCGCGAAAGTCCGCGGGATTTTTTGTTGAATAAGATGTTCTTTTAAGCCTTATAATCTGCATCATCATAAATGTTCTCATAAGAGTTTCCGTCAGTAACAAAGAATTCGCCGGTAACATATCTAAAATGGCGGTCCAGTGCTGCGATTTCTTTAAGATCATCTTCATCCAGTTTTAATCCTGTACTTTTAAGATTTTCTTTAATCCTGCCTTCATTGGTACTTTTAGGAATTACAGCCGTGCCGCGTTGTTCGTTCCACTTGATAAGAACCTGTCCGGCAGAAGCGCCATGTTTATCAGCAATCTTTTTAATGGTTTCATTTTCCAGTAAAGAAGGCTCATTATCAGCTTTCATGGAATCTGCCCTGTCACCACTGCCCAGGGGAGAAAACGCTGTTACATTGATGTTGTTACTGCTGCAAAATTCCAGTAATTCATTTTGCTGAAGATAAGGATGAAGCTCCACCTGATCCATTTCTGGATTTTCATCGGTTTTATCCATTAAATCCTGCAACTTCTTTATGCTGAAATTTGAAACTCCTATATGTTTTACAAGCCCCTGTTTTTTGGCCTCGATCATGGCTTCCCAGGTTTCAGTAATTGGTACTTCCTCCAGAGAATAATAGTCTTCATCATTTTTTGGAAATCCTATACCTTTTTTAAAGGCCACCGGCCAGTGAATAAGGTACAGGTCCAGGTAATCAAGCTGTAAATCCTTAAGTGTTTGCTTAAGGGCAGGAATAACGTCTTCTTTTTTATGCGAGTCGTTCCATAATTTGGAAGTCACCCATACATCTTCCCGTTTTATGTTTCCTCCTGAAAATACTTCAGAAAAAGCTTCTCCTATTTCAGCTTCATTACCATAGGTCGCGGCACAGTCGATATGACGGTAACCGTTTTTAAGGGCTATTTTAACCGCTTCTCCAACTTCACCTTTATCAGATTTCCAGGTTCCCAGACCAATGGCCGGCATTTCATCTCCATTCTTAAATTTTAAACTTTTCATAGTTGATAATTTTTTTCGGAATTTACCTATAAATTTAGCCTTCCTGAAAAGATGCAGGAGGTTTAGCAGAAATTTAATACCACATAGACTATATTGATTAGCAAATTCTTATTTCCAATTGGCAGCTGCCTCTAATTCTCTATTTTATAGCAGCAGTCATTATTGAAAGTCCTCAGGCGGCACTTTTCTGTTTAAATTAAAAATTTTATTAATTTGAAAACGTAGAGCAATAGGTTTTACTTCTATTGTCGATAGAATTTAGTTATCTTAAATATAAATCCATTGCTACAAATTATTATAATTTTATTATTATTAATTTTAATTAAAACTTTCCAAAATGGCAGATAACAAACATGAGAAACCAGGCAATCACAAGGTCTGGGAGGTAAATGAGTCCAGTAAGTGTCCTTTTATGGGGGGAGCGCTAAACTTTACTGCAGGTACCGGTACTTCAAATGAGGATTGGTGGCCAAACCAGTTAAATTTAAAAATTCTTCGTCAGCATTCTTCCCTTTCCAATCCTATGGATGAGGATTTCAATTATGCCGAGGAATTCCAAAAGCTTGATTTAAAAGCTGTAAAACAAGATCTTTTTGACCTGATGAACGATTCTCAGGATTGGTGGCCTGCGGATTACGGCCATTACGGGCCATTCTTTATTCGAATGGCATGGCATAGCGCAGGTACCTATAGAATAGGTGACGGTAGAGGTGGAGCCAGTTCAGGTTCCCAGCGTTTTGCTCCTTTGAACAGCTGGCCGGATAATGCCAACCTGGATAAGGCAAGATTGTTGCTTTGGCCGGTAAAGCAGAAGTATGGAAGGAAAATTTCCTGGGCAGATCTTATGATCCTGGCCGGAAACTGCGCCCTGGAATCAATGGGACTGGAAACCTTTGGCTTTGCCGGTGGCCGGGAAGATATTTGGGAACCAGAAGAAGATATTTACTGGGGTTCTGAAGGAGAATGGTTAGGGAATAAAGAACGGTACGCCAGCGGCGACGACCTGGAAAATCCGCTTGCTGCATCCCACATGGGCCTTATTTACGTTAATCCTGAAGGGCCTAATGGGAATCCCGATCCTGTGGGAGCTGCGCGCGATATTCGTGAAACCTTTGGGCGTATGGCTATGAATGATGAAGAAACCGTGGCACTAATTGCGGGTGGTCATACCTTCGGAAAAACACACGGGGCAGCAGATGCTATTGAATATGTAGGGGCAGAACCTGCCGGTGCAAGTATAGAAGAAATGGGCCTTGGCTGGAAAAATTCTTTTGGAAGCGGAAAAGGAGAACATACTATTACCAGTGGTATTGAAGGAGCCTGGACAGATACTCCAACGCAATGGAGCAATAAGTTTTTTGATAATTTATTTAAATATGACTGGGAATGTGTTAAAGGTCCCGGTGGTGCTTATCAATGGCAACCAAAAGATGGTGCTGGTGCAGGTACAGTTCCAGATGCGCATAATCCTGATAAAGAACATGCGCCATTTATGCTTACCACAGATCTTGCCCTGAAGGAAGATCCAGCTTATGAAAAAATTTCCAGGCGATATTATGAAAATCCCGATGAGTTTGCCAAAGCTTTCTCAAGGGCATGGTATAAATTGACCCACAGGGATATGGGGCCAAAAGAAAGATATTTAGGGCCTGAGGTGCCCAAGGAAAAACTTATATGGCAGGATCCTATTCCGGAGGTAGATCACGAGTTAATTGATGATAAAGATGTAAAGGAGCTAAGGTCCAAAATCCTTGACTCCGGGCTAACTGTTTCCCAGTTGGTTTCCACTGCATGGGCATCAGCCGCTACCTTTAGAAATTCTGATAAACGGGGTGGTGCCAACGGGGCGAGGGTTCGCTTAGAGCCTCAGAACTATTGGGAAGTGAATAATCCGCAGGAATTGCAAAAGGTTATTATGAAACTGGAGGACATTCAGGAAGAATTTAATAATTCCCAATCTGGCAATAAAAAAGTTTCCCTGGCAGACCTTATTGTTCTTGGAGGTTGTGTAGGCTTGAAAAAGGCCGCTAAGGACGCCGGTTTTGATATTGGAGTACCTTTTACTCCCGGCCGTGCCGATGCCTTACAGGAGGATACAGATATAGATGCCTTTGCTGTGCTGGAACCTGTTGCAGATGGGTTTAGAAATTACGTGAATAAGAGAAGTGAATTTTCTACGCAAACTGAAGAATTGCTGGTGGACCGTGCGCAATTAATGAACCTTACTCCTCCAGAAATGACGGTTCTTATAGGTGGTATGAGGGTTTTGGATACCAATTTTAATGGTTCAAAACTGGGAGTGTTTACCGATCGCCCGGGAACCCTTACAAACGATTTCTTTAAAAATCTTCTGGATATGGGCATCACCTGGAAAGCAAAATCTGAGGATCAACAGGAATTTGAAGGCCGTGACCGTAAAACAGGAGAAGTAAAATGGACGGGTACACGTGTAGACCTTATTTTTGGTTCTAATTCAGAATTAAGAGCCTTAGCTGAAGTTTATGGAACCAGTGACGGAGAGGAGAAATTCCTGAATGACTTTGTTGCTGCCTGGACAAAGGTTATGGAAAGTGACCGTTTTGACCTGAAATAATTCTGTTACATTTATAGTTGGAATAAAAAGGTGAGCCGTTTAAGGTTCACCTTTTTTACATTTTTTACTTATTATTATGGATGCTCAGTAAGGGAATTTATGGAGGCTTTACTGATTTTGCCTTAGCTGAAGTGAAAAAATAATTTAATTATTCTTCTGTCAGCACTTCAATGGTTTGTTTTTTCTCAGTAGGATTTTTTATGCGGATGTTGATTTTTGAATAATCCCATTTATCGTTTCCCCGTTTTGCTGAAATATCCATTTTGGCTTTTCCTTTAGTTCCGGTAATGCGGATGGTGGAACTAACCGTATTATTGTTATTGCTGAATTTTACCTCCCCTTCCAAAATTGTCATTTTATCAATTGGTTCTATTTGTCCCAATGCACTAATTATTTTTGGGTTGGATTGAGCTTTTTTAATGGCGTCATCATAAAGTTTAGGATCAGCATAAGCCTGTACCAAATCTGTGGCAATATTGTCTAATCCCGAGGACGAGGAAAAGAAAGCAGCGGTAAAGAGCAGAAGGATTATCGCGCTGCCTGCGACGATCCATTTCCAGTAGGATTTCCACCAGCCTTTTTGCTCAGTTAATTCATTATTCATAATTATATTCTGTTATCTTTTTTTCACCTGAAGCGCTTGATATACTATAAGCGTATTTTTAAATATTCGTTGATCTCTCGATACGGATATTCCAGTTGAGAAAGTATGCCCATACTTCTTATGGCGTGTGGAAGTGAGCATTCATCAATTATTTCTAGATGATCGTTATAAAGTGCAAAAGTCCTTAATTGGAAATTTTCCTGGCATTTTTCGTATTCTTCTAAAACCCAATTATAAGTTCTCTCATCAAGTGTGGTATTTTTGCCGTCCAGTCTCTCTTTCAGCTCCTTTTGCTGCTGCTCATATTCAGATTCTATCTTTGTCAAAATACTTTCTTTAAACTCATCCTTAATTTCAATTACAGAAGCAATACTTAATGGTTTTCCACTTGTTGTGGAATAGTTGAAATATTCTGTCCAATTGCTGCAATAGGCTCCACAAGCTTCCCCGAATGTACGAAGGGATAAAATTCCTTTTTTGTTATAGGTTACCTCGAAGCTGAGGTAGGTTAGCTGGTCTCCTGCCCATTGAAGTAGAGTAGAATCTATTGGTTTTGTTGCGTCTTTATTAGAAGTCATTTTTCTTATCAAATCATTGTTTATTAAGGAGTCAATTTGCCTGTCTTCTGTCATAATGATTGGATACTGAATCTTGCCCGACATACCATTTTCACCTTCTTCTTCATATGAACTGAGCTAAGCCTAAGGGTATCAATTCTGGTGGTTTGGCTAAATGTGCCCATGTTTATCAATAGGAAAAGGAGTAATAGGATTCTGTTCATTTTTTATGGGAAATTTTTTTTGTTTTTGTTTTGTTGAATACCAGCTTTTAATAATGGATATTCTCTAAAGCTCTTGAACTTTTTGGAGTTATCATTTTCTACTGCTGTGCTAAATGTAAAAAAGGTAATTTTAGTTTTTGTGGGAGGTTAAATAAATGATAGGCCCAAAAAATGGAAAAAATATGGAAATAACAACATAAACAAGCTTTTCCGTAGCAGGGATTTTAGATTTAATTATTTTTCTTAGGGAAAAGCATAACAATATTATATGGAGAAGACCTATGAAAGGAAAGAGAAGGTATAAAAATGGCCAAATGCTTAACAGGAACGGAAGACTACGTGGTACTGAAGTATATGTTACGGTTGCACCGGTATTTGCTGAAGTTACTTTTTCTAAAAGGTCCTCTGTGGAAATTGTTGAACCTGTTTCAACCTTGTAGGCTTCAGCCTCGTTTGTATAAATTAACATGGATTCATCGTTCTTAACTTCAACTTTACGTACTTCTATTTTCGGAAGAACGGTAGTGATGAATTCCGGTTGAGAAATTTCTTTATAATTCTTTCCACAAGAAAAGTGTAGGACAGAAAAAATAAAGAGCAGAATAAAAATTGTAATTTTTCGCATAAAATTATTGTTAGGTCAGGTGACTGTTAGGGATATTAAGTTCCAATAGGAAAAGCAGTAGGGTGGAAGATATTTCATACTGGTTTATATAAAACTAAGAAATTTCTTAAAATAAAAAGAACTTCATTCCTGGTTTATTATATTATCGAATTTATCTCAAATTCGTACCGCCTAAACATTATCTATGGAAAAGCTATATAAAGTTCCCTCCCAAACCAGGATTGGGCATGTGCATCTAAAAGTTTCTAACCTGGACAAGTCCCTGGAATTTTACCACGGACTTCTGGGTTTTGAAATTACTGAAAAGCTAGGGGAGGAGGCAGTTTTTCTATCGGCTGGTGGTTATCACCATCACATAGGTCTTAATACCTGGAACAGTAAAGACGCGCCAAAAGCTTCCCGCCACGGAGTTGGGCTATATCATACCGCAATTGTTTATCCGTCAAGAAAAGAGCTGGCGGTGGTACTCAACAGGTTGTTGGAACGTGATTATACTTTAACCGGTGCTGCAGATCATGGTGTTTCTGAAGCTATTTATCTGGACGATCCCGATGGCAACGGCGTGGAATTGTATTGGGATCGCCCACGGGAAGAATGGCCGCGAAAATCAGATGGCTCCGTGAAAATGTATACGCGCCCTCTTCGGCTTCAGAATTTACTTGAAGAATTAAATTGATGTAAGTCAAAAGGCCAGGTTGTGTTAAATAAATATGGTCTCTTGTGTAGAGATATGGTTATATCAGCTAGATCAATTTTGTAAAAAAAATCCGTTATCGATCTTTAAATTGAATTTTATGGAATATTATGTTATTGAAAAATTTACACAGATATTATTCATTTTAATAAGATAATTTTAGCAATTGCATACAAGAAGGCCTTATTCTGCCTTTATTTTCAGAAAAATTCAATCCTCTTTTGAGATTATGTCTTATCATGATTTTTTTCCAGCTATCGTAACAAAACTTTAGTTAAATACCTGTAAATCAAATAATTGTACAGGTTTAACTTTTTTTGAAAGTAATTTCCTTAGTTTTTATTGAAAAAGTGACTTCTTATAAGCTGTTAACTTTAATTTTTATACGTGAAATTAATTAAAAGCGAATCAACACAGGAATGAATAATAAGTATAGTAAAATTTTAACCCAAAACGATTCCCAACCCGCCGCGCAGGCGATGTTACATGCGATAGGATTAACAAAAGAAGATTTTAATAAACCCTTTGTGGGGATTGCAAGTACAGGATATGAAGGAAATCCCTGTAATATGCACTTAAATGATCTCGCCAAACTGGTAAAAGAAGGTTGTAATGAAAGCGAACTGGTGGGGCTTATTTTCAATACCATTGGTGTGAGTGACGGGATTTCCATGGGAACCCCGGGAATGCGATACTCCCTTCCATCCCGCGACATTATTGCCGATTCTATGGAAACTGTGGTAAATGCGATGTCTTATGATGGGATGGTGACCGTAGTTGGTTGTGACAAAAATATGCCCGGCGCGCTTATGGCAATGTTACGCATAAATCGCCCTGCGGTTTTAGTTTATGGCGGGACAATAGCCTCTGGTTGCCATAATGGTAAAAAACTGGACGTGGTTTCGGTTTTTGAAGCATGGGGCTCCAAGGTTTCAGGAGATATAAGTGATGAAGATTACGATAGCGTAATTGAAAAAGCCTGCCCCGGTGCAGGTGCCTGTGGTGGGATGTATACCGCCAATACCATGGCTTCGGCAATCGAAGCTTTGGGAATGTCTCTGCCTTATAATTCATCAAATCCCGCGGTGGGAGAAGAGAAGCGGGCAGAAAGTATCGAGGCGGGAAAAGCCATGCAGCTTTTAATTGAAAAGGACATCAAGCCACGGGATATTGTAAATAAAAAATCCATTGAAAATGCCATAAGATTATTGACGGTCCTTGGAGGTTCCACGAACGCGGTGCTGCATTTTCTGGCAATTGCCAAAGCCGCGGAAGTAGATTTCAGCCTGACCGATTTTGAAAAAATTTGCGACAGCACTCCTTTTATTGCCGATTTAAAACCCAGCGGGAAATACGCGATGGAAGATGTTCACAGGGTGGGAGGAATCCCGGCTGTATTAAAATATATGCTGAAAAATGACATGCTGCATGGCGACTGTCTTACGGTTACCGGTAAAACCTTAGCTGAAAACCTGGCGGAATTGCCAGATTTGGATGCCGGGCAGGATGTGATAAGGTCTTTGGATAACCCAATCAAAAAAACCGGGCATATCCGCATCTTATACGGGAATTTAGCTGAAGAAGGTTCCGTGGCAAAGATTACAGGAAAAGAAGGCCTTCAGTTTACCGGAAAAGCAAGAGTTTTTAATAGTGAATATGATGCGAATGATGGTATTTCTGAAGGAAAGGTTCAAAAAGGCGACGTGGTGGTTATTCGCTACGAAGGCCCTAAAGGAGGCCCGGGAATGCCCGAAATGCTGAAGCCTACCGCTGCCATTATGGGGGCGAAATTGGGCAAGGATGTAGCACTTATTACCGATGGAAGATTTTCCGGCGGGACCCATGGTTTCGTGGTGGGGCATATCACACCCGAAGCCCAGGAAGGCGGACTGATTGCTTTTCTTCAGGATGGTGATGAAATTACCATCAATGCTGAAACGAATAAAATTGAAGTGGCACTTTCAGAAGAAGAAATTGCCGAAAGAAAGAAAAACTGGGCAGCTCCAGCCTTAAAATTTAAAAAAGGAGTGCTATATAAATACGCGAGAACGGTTTCTTCGGCTTCACAGGGCTGTGTGACCGATGAATTTTAATACGGTGAATTATGGAAGTAAAGACAGCGAGTTTCGAAAAAAAGACCACCGGGACAACAACTAAAGTTTCCGGGGCCGAAGCGGTAATTAAATGCCTGTTGGAAGAAGGAGTGGATACCATTTATGGTTATCCCGGCGGCGCGATTATGCCCGTTTATGATGAATTGTACAAATATCAGGACAAGCTTCATCACGTCCTTACCAGGCATGAACAGGGCGCTACCCATGCTGCCCAGGGCTATGCCCGAGTGAGCGGTAAGGTGGGGGTCGCTGTTGCTACTTCAGGGCCGGGAGCTACCAATCTTGTTACCGGTATCGCCGATGCGCAGATCGATTCCACGCCCATGGTTTGCATTACCGGCCAAGTGGGTTCGCACCTGCTGGGCAGCGATGCTTTTCAGGAAACCGATATTGTGGGGATTTCAACACCCATTACCAAGTGGAATTACCAGATAACCAAAGCCGAAGAAATTCCTGAAGTGCTGGCAAAAGCTTTCTATATTGCCAAATCTGGGCGGCCGGGTCCTGTGTTAATAGATATTACCAAAGATGCCCAGTTTGCATCGCTGGAGTTCAGCTATAAAAAATGTTCGGGGATAAGGAGCTATAAACCTTTTCCTGAAGTAAACCTTCTTGAGGTGGAAAGGGCCGCCGAAGCCATCAACAATGCCAAAAAACCAATGATCGTTTGGGGGCAGGGCGTAATTCTTGGCGGTGCCGAATCTTTGCTGAAGCAGGTTGTAGAAAAAGCGGGAATTCCCGCAGCCTGGACCATTTTGGGCCTCTCAGCCTTGCCTACAGAGCATCCGCTTAATGTTGGGATGGTGGGAATGCACGGCAATTACGGCCCTAATATGCTCACCAACGAATGCGATGTTTTAATTGCCATTGGGATGAGGTTTGACGACAGGGTTACAGGAAATTTAGATCATTATGCCAAACAGGCCAATATCATCCATTTTGAAATAGACCCTGCCGAAATCAATAAAAATGTGCATGCCGATATTCCGGTTTTGGGGGATGTAAAAGAGACTCTAAAAATGTTACTGGAACTGCTCAAGCCTAATAAACATGAAGCCTGGCACCAGCAATTTAAAGATCATTATAATATCGAATTTGATAAGATCATCAAAAACGACCTAAACGCCGAACGTGGCAAAATTGGAATGGCCGAGGTTCTGGATGAAATCAATAAATGCTCCAAAGGGGATGCGGTAATCGTTTCCGATGTGGGGCAGCACCAGATGGTGGCCTGCCGCTATTCAAAATTCAACAAAACCCGGAGCAATGTTACTTCCGGAGGATTGGGCACCATGGGCTTCGCGCTTCCTGCTGCTATAGGCGCAAAAATGGGAGCGCCAGAAAGGGACGTTGTGGCCATTATTGGAGACGGCGGTTACCAGATGACCATTCAGGAACTGGGAACCATTTTCCAGACCAAAGTACCGGTGAAAATCGTGGTTTTGAACAACGGGTTTTTAGGCATGGTGAGGCAGTGGCAGCAGCTGTTTTTTGATAAAAGGTACGCCTCTACCGAAATGACCAATCCGGATTTCGTGACCATTGCCAAGGGGTACCATATACAAGCCAAGCAGGTGACCGAGCGGGCAAATTTAAAAGACGCTGTTAAGGAAATGATGGAATCTGAAGAAGCCTATTTCCTCGAAGTAAGAGTTGAACAGGAAGAAAATGTATTCCCGATGATACCAACGGGAGCTGCAGTTTCAGAAATACTATTGGAATAATGGAAAAGAGAAATTATACCGTTTCTATTTATACGGAAAACAATTTGGGGTTATTGAGCAGGATTGCGGCAATTTTCCTGAAAAGGCACATCAATATTGAAAGTATTACCGCTTCGCCGAGTGAGGTGAACGATGTGATGCGCTTCATTATTATTGTGAATGTAACCGAAGAGCAGATCAAGAAAATCGTGGGGCAAATCGAAAAGCAGATAGAAGTGATTAAAGCATTCTATCATACCGATAAGGAAACCATTTTCCAGGAAACCGCCCTTTATAAAATCAAATCTGAAGATTTTCTGGATGACCATAGTATCCAGGATTTTATCAAAGAAACCAACGCCAGGATCGTCACCGTTACAAGAGACTTTTTTGTAATAGAAAAAACCGGGAAGCGTCATGAAGTAGACCATCTGTATGAAATTCTAAAACCATACGGGTTAATGCAGTTTGTAAGATCGGGAACGATCGCGGTAACCAAAAACGAAATGCCAATATCAGGAATATTAGAAAAATTTAATACAACAAATTCAATATCATGACAAACTATTTTAACAGCCTTTCTTTACGTGAACAATTAGCCCAGCTGGGAACCTGCCGGTTTATGGCGCTGGATGAATTCAGCGATGGGGTGGCTGCATTAAAAGATAAAAAAATAGTTATTGTGGGCAGCGGGGCCCAGGGACTTAACCAGGGACTTAACATGAGGGACAGCGGTCTCGATATTTCTTATGCCCTGCGTGAAGGTGCGATTAAGGAAAAGCGCCAGTCCTGGAAAAACGCAACAGAAAACAATTTTAAAGTGGGTACTTACGAAGAGATGATCCCTCAGGCAGACCTGGTGATCAACCTTACCCCCGATAAGCAGCATACCTCTGTGGTTAAAGCCATCTTGCCCCACATTAAGAAAGACGCGGTGCTCTCTTATTCCCATGGTTTCAATATCGTGGAAGAGGGAATGCAGATAAGGGACGATATTACCGTGATTATGGTCGCTCCAAAATCTCCCGGTTCCGAAGTTAGGGAAGAGTATAAAAGAGGTTTTGGTGTACCAACTCTTATCGCCGTGCATCCTGAAAACGATCCGCAGGGCATCGGGTTTGAATGGGCCAAAGCCTATGCAGTGGCAACAGGAGGGCATAAAGCCGGGGTTTTGGCCTCTTCTTTTGTAGCTGAAGTAAAATCAGATTTAATGGGGGAGCAAACCATTTTATGCGGGGTGCTCCAAACAGGTTCCATACTTACCTTTGATAAAATGGTTGCCGATGGCGTGGAGCCTTCCTACGCGGCAAAACTCATTCAGTACGGCTGGGAAACCATCACTGAAGCTTTAAAACACGGTGGAATTACAAATATGATGGACAGGCTTTCCAATCCTGCCAAAATCAGGGCGAACGAAATTTCAGAAGACCTGAAGCAGCAAATGAGACCGCTTTTCCAGAAGCATATGGACGATATTATTTCCGGAGGCTTCAGCAGCCGTATGATGGAAGACTGGGCAAACGATGATAAGGAATTGCTGGAATGGCGAGCCGCAACAGAAAATACAGCATTTGAGAAAACCGAGGCAACTTCAGAAGAAATTAAAGAGCAGGAGTATTTTGATAAAGGAGTGTTACTGGTGGCATTTGTAAAATCGGGTGTGGAGCTTGCTTTCGAAACGATGGTTGAAGCAGGGATCATTGCAGAATCGGCTTATTACGAGTCCCTGCATGAAACACCGCTTATAGCCAATACCATTGCGAGAAAGAAATTATACGAAATGAACCGTATTATTTCTGATACGGCCGAATATGGATGCTATCTTTTTGATCATTCCGCCAAACCGCTTATCAAAGATTATATAAACAGCCTTGAGCCCGAAGTGGCTGGCAAATCCTATGGAACCGACTATACCGGAGTGGATAACCAGGAATTGATTGCGGTTAATGACGAGATAAGAAACCATCCTGTGGAAAAAGTAGGAGGAGTGTTGAGAAAGGCGATGACCGCCATGAAAAAAATATACACATAATGGAAACTTTGCTGGCAAACGAAAAAATATATAAACCCCAAATGGAAGCGGTAGAAGATGCCGCGGAACGGATTTCTAAAGTGGTGGTTAAAACGCCACTGGCAGATTCCTTTACCTATTCCAAAAGATACGATGCGCGTATTTTGCTGAAAAGGGAAGACCTACAGCAGGTGCGTTCCTATAAAATTAGGGGGGCTTATAACAAAATTTCGAGTTTGCCGCAGGAGCAGCTGGATAAGGGCGTGATTTGCGCAAGTGCGGGAAATCATGCCCAGGGTGTGGCTTTCGCCTGTAATAAATTGCAGGCGAAAGGCGTCATCTATATGCCCATTACCACTCCGCGCCAAAAAGTGGAGCAAACACAGATGTTTGGCGGGGAATGGGTTGAGGTGATTCTGAAGGGCGATACTTTCGACGATTCCTATAAAAATGCCATGAAGCATGGGGACAAATTCGGGCAGGTGTTTATACATCCTTTTGATGATGAAAAGGTTATTGAAGGCCAGGCTACAATAGGCCTGGAAATCCTGGAACAGGCAGATGCGCCTATAGATTATGTTTTTGCGCCTTTGGGTGGAGGCGGACTTCTGGCCGGGATATCCTCAGTTTTTAAGCAGCTTTCCCCAAATACTAAAATTATTGGCGTAGAGCCGGAAGGCGCAGCCTCTATGACTTCATCCTTAAAAGAAGGAAAAGTGGTGGAACTGGCCCAGATTGAACGTTTTGTTGATGGTGCAGCCGTACAGAAGGTGGGGTCGCGAAATTTCGCCATCTGTAAAGAAAACCTTGACAAGATGGTAACGGTTCCCGAAGGCAAAATTTGCCAGACCATCCTGGATCTTTATAACCAGGATGCGATTGTGGTGGAACCTGCCGGGGCCATGGCCATTTGCGCTTTAGATTCTTTTGCTGAAGAAATTAGAGGTAAAAACGTGGTATGTATCGTAAGCGGTAGCAATAACGATATTACCAGGACAGCCGAAATTAAAGAACGCGCTTTGCTCTATCGCGGGCTCAAACATTATTTCATTATTAGTTTTCCGCAAAGGGCAGGGGCCTTAAAAGAATTTGTTGCTAAAGTACTGGGGCCAAACGATGATATCACTCATTTTGAATACTCTAAAAAGCACCACCGGGAAAATGGTCCTGCAGTGGTAGGTATCGAATTAAATGACCCGGCTGATTTTGAACCACTTGTAGACCGAATGAAGAAAAAGAACTTTTATGGAGAATATTTAAACGACAAGCCAAATTTGTTTCAATTTTTAGTCTGAAGTGCTTTGTGGGTAAAAAATTTAATGTACATTTATAACATGATTTCGCAACACGATATAATATTGCCAGGTTTTCGCTGCCCGCGTAGGCGCAGGTAGTCAGTTATTTCCAACCGTTCTTGTAATATTATTGAAATCACATCTACATTGAAAAATTTAAGCGACATATTAATAACCACAGATTTCAGGATTCTTTCTGAACCATCTCCCATGCGCCGCTTTTTCCCCCGCACGTAAGTGCGTGTATCATTTATGGAACTTAGGTGAGTCCGGTTCCCTCTTCAGCAAACAAAAATCGAATTAATTTTCTCAACTTAATTTCTTAGCACATGAAAATTGTCATTGCTAATAAGTCTCATGCTTCTTACGCAGAGATCATTTGTACAAATATAGAAGAATCGGCCAAGGTACGCGGTACGGGTATCGCGCGTCGTACACCGGAGTACATCATCAGCAAAATGGAAAAAGGAAACGCGGTGATTGCCCTGGATGGTGAAAAGTTTGCCGGTTTCTGCTATATCGAGACCTGGAGCCATGAAAAATACGTGGCCAATTCCGGCCTCATTGTACATCCCGATTATAGAAACCGGGGGCTTGCCAAAGATATTAAAGAGGTAATCTTTAAATATTCCCGGGAAAAATATCCTGCCGCAAAGATCTTCGGAATTACCACGGGCCTGGCTGTGATGAAGATCAATTACGAGCTGGGGTACCAGCCGGTGACATTTTCTGAACTTACCGATGATGAAAGCTTCTGGAAAGGCTGCCAGACCTGTAAGAACTACGATATTCTTACCAGGACGGAGCGCAAGATGTGCCTTTGTACCGGCATGATGTATGATCCTGAAAAGAAGAAAAATACAGAGAAAAAAGAATCGATGAATGATAAGGCATTCAAAAGGTTGAAAAATATAAAACAGACGCTTTTCTATAAAAAGGAAAAAAGCGAAAACTGATTTGCTCCCATAGAACACCGGAAGGGTTAAACATGCTCCTAAAAAAGGAGGGGAGCAAAACAAGTAAAAATTATTCGTGCATTCTGCCGAAAAAATATTTAAAATGAAAAAAGTAGTGATTGCGTACAGTGGAGGTTTAGATACCTCTTACTGCGCCAAGTATTTATCTAAAGAAGAAAATTTTGAAGTGCATGCGGTAAGTGTAAATACCGGTGGATTTTCCCAGGAAGAGATTGAGAAAATAGGCTCCAATGCTGAAAAAATCGGGGCTAAAACCTATAAAAATATTGATGCCGTCGCTTCGTTTTATGATAAGGTGGTGAAATTTCTCATTTTCGGCAATGTATTGAAGAATGACACCTATCCGCTTTCAGTAAGTGCTGAGAGGATTGTACAGGCGATTGAAATTGTTAATTACGCGAAAGAAATTGGCGCGGAATACATTGCTCACGGCAGTACCGGCGCAGGAAATGACCAGGTAAGGTTTGATATGATCTTTCAAACCATAGCTCCTAAAATTAAAATTATCACCCCAATTCGGGATAAGCAGTTAACCCGGCAGGAAGAAATTGAATACCTGCAGGCCAATGGCGTAGATATGAACTGGGAAAAAGCCAAATATTCCATAAACAAAGGCCTATGGGGAACCAGTGTAGGAGGTTCGGAAACGCTTACTTCAGAAAAACCTTTACCGGAAGAAGCTTATCCTTCACAATTGCAGGAAAATGAACCAAATGAAATCAGCCTTCATTTTACCAAAGGAGAACTTACCGGGGTGAACGGCAAAGAAAACCTGCCTGCAAAAAATATTGAGATCCTGGAAAGCCTTGCTTCCAAATATGCTGTTGGCCGGGACATTCATGTTGGGGATACCATAATTGGAATAAAAGGAAGGGTGGGATTCGAGGCTTCCGCAGCCTTAATTACCATAAAAGCGCATCATCTACTTGAAAAACATACGCTCAGCAAATGGCAACTTCAGCATAAAGATTATATCGCCAATTGGTATGGCACGCATCTTCATGAAGGCCAGTATCTGGATCCGGTGATGCGGGATTTTGAAAAATTTCTGCAAAGCTCCCAGGAGCAGGTTACTGGGGAGGTCTTCGTTACACTTCACCCATACCGCTTTACCTTAGACGGAATTAAATCCGGCAACGATTTAATGAACAGCAGCTTTGGGAAATACGGGGAAGAAAACAAAGCCTGGACGGCAGACGATGCCAAAGGCTTTATTAAAATACTGGCAAATGCCGGTAAGATTTATCAACACGTAAAAGGGCAGAAATGATATCAGCGGGAATTATTGGCGGAGCAGGTTACACGGCAGGGGAACTCATCAGGATTTTACTCAGGCATCCAGAAGTAAATATCAATTTTGTTTACAGCACTTCACAGCCGGGAAAGCCTGTGGCGGCAGTCCATCAGGATCTTTTGGGCGAAACAGATTTGCAGTTTAGCGGGGAGATTGATAAAGACATTGATGTTGTTTTTCTTTGCCTGGGGCATGGGAATTCGGTTAAATTTCTTTCTGAACACCAGTTTTCAGAAGAAACAAAAATCGTAGACCTGAGTACCGATTACAGAATGGCAGACGGGAAGCATTCATTTGTTTATGGCCTTCCGGAGTTTAAAAAAGAAGAAATCAAAAAGGCAGATTTTATCGCCAACCCCGGATGTTTCGCCACCGCCATCAGCCTTGCAATTTTACCCCTGGCAAAGGCAAAGCTTACAAAGGATGAGTGGCACGTAAATGCCGTTACCGGGGCCACAGGAGCAGGGACTTCACTTTCTCCTACCACTCATTTCACCTGGCGGGACAATAATTTTTCGGCTTATAAGGCTTTTGAGCATCAGCATTTAAATGAAATCGGGCAGAGCCTTAACCTGCTACAGCCGGGTTTTTCAACCCAAATAAATTTCATCCCGAACAGGGGGAATTTTTCCAGAGGAATACATGCCACGGCCTACACCAAATTTTCGGGGAGCCTGGAAGAGGCAAAAGATCTTTACATGGAAGCTTATAAAGATGCCGCTTTTACTTTTTTGGTAGAGGAGGAGCTGCATTTAAAACAGGTGGTGAACACCAATAAATGTTTACTGAAATTACAAAAATTTGGCGATAAACTTTTAATAACCAGTATTATTGATAACCTGCTGAAAGGTGCTTCCGGCCAGGCGGTACAGAATATGAACCTGATGTTTGGCATTGAAGAAACCGCAGGCTTAAAGCTGAAGGCGAATTATTTCTAAATAGAGTCAATGAGGTAAAAAGTCAAAGAGTGAAAAATTTGAGTGGATAATTATGGAAGATCCGGCAGACAAAATTTAAAATTTATCATTCAAAATTAGTAGTGATGCGTTTAAAATGAATAAATCCCTCAGAAGCCAGTGATTACAGGGTTTCTGATGATTTTGATTTTTTTGGATTTGAAATGGATTTTGACTTTTGAATGGGAATAACAATTTGTTATTTATCATAATTTAATGAATAACAAGGTTTTAAAAAATAAATCCAGTTCAAAAATTAATTTGCTCATTCGAACGCATCAGCAGTAATTCAAAATCTAAAATAACAGGCAATAATAGTTGAAGTGAAAATTTAAATTTTTGGGATCTGTGGGAAAGGAAGTGGGCAGTGAAAAGTGCAGGTGAGGTGGAAAAAGTTATAGTCAATCAGTAATAGTTAATGAAGTTTGGGTTTAAAATTTAAAATTCATCATTCAAAATTTAAAATAACAGATAATGAAAATAGCCATTTTAGGTGCGGGGAACCTGGGAATTTCCATCGCGAAAGGCCTTATCTTCAGCAATGCCTTTACCACCCTTTACCTGAGTAAAAGAAAGGTGGAAGATATTAAAGATTATGAAGAATATTCAAAAGTAACGGTAACTGCAGATAATCTGGAAGCGGTGAAGAATTCTGACATTCTTATCTTTTCTGTACAACCTACCCAGCTGGAAAGGATCCTTGAAGAAATAAAGGATGCATTAACCGATAAGCATGTGCTGATTTCCACCGTCACCGGCTTTAAAATTCCGCGTATGGAAGCCATTGTTGGGCAGGAACATTTCATTATCCGCTCCATGCCCAACACGGCCATTGCCGTTGGAAAATCGATGACCTGCCTTTGCAGTAACGAAAAAGGGCAGAAACGGATTGCCATTGCCGAGGCTATCTTTAACCGCCTGGGAAGCAGTATTATTATTCCTGAAAATAAAATGCAGGCCGCAACGGTAATTTGCGCCAGCGGAATCGCCTTCTGGATGCGCCTTATTCGCGCTACCACCCAGGGAGCCGTACAGTTGGGGTTTGACGCGAAAGACGCGCACGAACTTTCCATGCAAACCTGCCTGGGCGCGGCAAGCCTTTTAATAGAATCGGGAAACCATCCCGAAGAGGAAATAGATAAAGTTACCACGCCGCGCGGCTGTACCATTGAAGGTCTAAATGAAATGGAACATAACGGTTTGAGTTCTTCCCTGATTAAGGGCATTCAGGCTTCGTTCAGGAAAATCAACAATATATCTGAAAATTAAATATGGAATTATTTGATGTTTACCCGCTTTATGATATTACTCCCATAAGGGGCGAAGGCGCCTACGTTTTTGATAAAGAGGAAAACAAATACCTGGATTTATACGGCGGGCATGCCGTGATTTCTATCGGGCATTCCCATCCGGCGTATGTAAATGCGCTAAGCGGACAGGTAAGGCAGCTGGGTTTTTATTCAAATTCCGTTAAAAATCCGTTGCAAAAGGAACTGGCCGATAAGCTGGAGAAGGTTTCCGGAGTAAAGAATTATAGTTTGTTTTTGTGCAATTCTGGCGCTGAGGCCAATGAAAATGCCCTGAAACTGGCTTCTTTTCACACCGGCAGAGATAAGGTAATTTATTTTGATAAAGCTTTCCACGGAAGGACTTCCGGGGTGGTGGCCGTGACCGACAATGAGGCTATAAAATCTCCATTCAATAAAGGCCATCAGGTGATAAAATTAGCTTTCGATGATACCGTGGCTTTGGAAAAGGAGCTCAAAAACGAAGATATAGCGGCGGTGATTTTTGAAACCATCCAGGGAGTGGGCGGTTTAGATGAAGCCAGCAGTGAATTTTACCAGAAAACTTCAGCCTTATGTAAAAAATTTGGAACTGTGCTGATTGCCGATGAGGTGCAGGCGGGATATGGAAGAACAGGCGACTTTTTTGCTTTTCAGAAACATGAAATAAGGCCTGATATTATTTCTATAGCTAAGGGAATGGGCAACGGGTTTCCTGTTGGGGGAATCCTTATAGGTAAAAATATTGAGCCCAAATACGGGATGCTGGGAACTACCTTCGGCGGGAACCATCTTGCCTGTGCTGCCGGTATTGCGGTGCTTGATATTATCGAAAAAGAACAGTTGCTTAAAAATGCCCAGGACTTATTTGAGTATGTAAAGAACCAGGCGGATGAAATTCCGCAGATCAAAAAAGTAAAAGGAAGAGGTTTGATGATTGGGCTGGAATTCGATTTTGAAATCGCCCAACTTCGCAAAGAGCTGCTGTTCAAGCATCAGGTTTTTACCGGCGCGGCCTCTAATAAGAAGCTGCTGCGGATTTTACCTCCGTTAAATATTAAAAAAGAACATTTTGACGTATTTTTTAATGTTTTGAAAATAGCGTTGAAGTAATACCTGTAAGGTTTTTAAAACCTTTTAGGTGTATAAGAAGGCAAATAAATAATAGTATTAAGGAAAATTTTTAGGACAAGTAGCCCTCGCTGGTTTTAAAACTTCTGGGATAATTGGAAAGAATAGAGCAAAGATATATCTACAAGGTCTGCAAGACCTTGCAGGAGGAGTAGAAATTAAAAAATAATAATGGACAACTACATCACATTAGCAGACATTGATAACTTACAGGAATTAATAGAGGAAGCCCTTCAGCTAAAAAAGGAAAATACGGCGGCAGAAATCGGAAAAGGAAAAACGCTCGGAATGCTGTTTTTTAACCCGAGCCTGCGCACCCGTTTAAGTACAGAAAAAGCCGCGAAATTGCTTGGGATGGAGGTGATGGTGATGAATGCCGATAAAGATGGTTGGGCGCTGGAATTTGAAGATGGCGCGGTAATGGATTCCACTAAGGCCGAACATATAAAGGAAGCCGCGGCGGTACTTTCTGAGTATTGCGATATAATTGCCGTACGGGCTTTCCCTGAATTAAAAGATAAGGAAAAAGATGAAGCTGAACTGGTAATAAGGGGCTTTAAAAAATATGCTTCAGTCCCTGTGGTAAATCTCGAAAGTGCCACGGGCCATCCATTGCAGGCCCTTACCGATGCCATTACCATTTCAGAATTAAAGAAAACCAAAAAGCCCAAAGTGGTCCTTACCTGGGCGCCACATCCCAAAGCCCTGCCGCAATCGGTGCCTAATTCTTTTGCTGAAATCATGCAAAAATCAGATGTGGATTTTGTAATTGCCAATCCCGAGGGTTACGACCTTAATCCGGAAATTACCCAAAATGTGCCGGTAACCCACAACCAGGAAGAGGCCTTGAAAAATGCCGATTTTGTGTATGTGAAGAACTGGAGCAGTTATACGGCATACGGGCAGCAACCAAAGGTTAAAGGAAGCTGGACTTTTAATGAACACAAATTAAAAATAACCAATAATGCCAAAGTTATGCATTGCCTTCCGGTAAGAAGGAACGTTGTAATTGCAGACGAGGTGCTGGATAGTTATAATTCGGTTGTTATACAACAGGCCGGGAACCGCACTTTTGCGGCACAGGCGGTTTTGAGGAGGCTGCTGGAAGAGTGATTAGTGGAGAAGTGAATGGTGAAGAG
>NZ_JAVRHQ010000033.1:0-32133 GCF_031846485.1 Autumnicola tepida | reverse complement strand
TCGAAATCAATGACTTTATCCAGAGCTTCATCTGCCTCTTTACTTATAAAATTAGCTTGATATCTCATTGTAGTAGTTATGGAAGAGTGCCTATAAAGCTTTTGTAACATTTGAATTGGAATTTTATCTCCTGAAATATTACCAAAGGTATGTCTTGACATGTGCATACTTAAATTCTTCTTCAAACCAATTAGTGAGGCGATATTATGGAGGTGCTTATTAAAATTCCTGGTAACGGTTTTTACTCTTGTCCTAACCCTAATTTCATCACTAAGGTCTATTCCCCACAATTATGGAAATACAAGATCTTCATCTTTCTTTTTATTTATCTCATATAAAGTCAACAATTGTTGAGCTTTTACCGGGACCTTCATCGAAACAAGTTTCTTATTTTTATTCATCCTGTAATTCAGTCGATCATCAACAAAATCTGACCACTTTAATTGAATTACATCCGTAATCCTTATGCCTGCGAAATAGAAACTTAAAAGCCAAACGTTAAGCGCATGCTGTTGGGCTTGAGTTAAACCTTGTATACCCTCTAATTGTTTAACTTCTTTAATTGAAAGTCCAATCTTCTGTGACTCCGGAATTCTGATTTGATATTTTCCTTTACCAAATGGATAATGATTTCTGTCGGCGTAATTTTTTGAAATGGCAAGATTGTAAATGGTTCTTAGACATATCATATAGTTAGCCACTGTTCGTTTTGATCGCTTTTTCTCATAGAGAAGAAAATTTTCAAATTTTTGAAGAAGGCTACAATCTATTTCATGGAATTCTAAATCTGAGTTCGAGCAAAAAATCTTGAATTGTTCTATTCTATTTTTGTCCGTGATGTATTGATTCAATTTTTTTCGTGATATTATGTTGTTTAAATATATATCTGCAACTGATCCAAAGTCCATTCTATGCTTAGATACAATTGTTTCTTTAATTTTTTTTAATGACTTGGGATTTTTTGAATACTCTATTTCAAGTAATTTCTCATTACAATTGGCCATCTTTGTAATGATTAGATAGTTTAATCTTGTGGAATTTGGATGAGATTGTTTTACCCGTTGATTTTTTGAATCCCAATATTTCTCCTCAATGTATTGATCAATGAAAATGTAACTTGATTTCCTGTTTTTAGTAATCCTGATTGCAATAGGAAATTGATTATGCTTATTGGATTTTTTTCTTAATATAGGTTTAATTATAGCCATCACATTTCATTTAAAGATCACTTCAAGGTACAACATAGGTAAAACATTTTTTGATATCATTTGCTATTTTTTAATATTTAACATTATTTAAGCCCATGTTAATCAATTACTTTTCAGTTAGTTAGTAGTTTTTTGATTGATAATGATATTAATTCATAACCCGGAGGTCCCGAGTTCAAATCACGGTCTCGCTACAGGAAAAATAAAGGCTTTCAGGAAACTGGAAGCCTTTTGTTTTTTCTCCTAGTACAGAATAAGTACAGAATTCGGAAAGTGCATTTATTTGCCTACAAAAGATTTACTTGCAGCTATTGATGGTATTATTAAATCTGCCAATTTCTTTTCATTTTCTCGTAGAAAAAGCTTTTTTAAAGATAGCAGGGCTATAACACCCAAAGACAGGAATCAACTGCCTGAAAAAAAATAAAACTTTCCAATCCATAGAAAGTATGCCCACTAAAAAAGGTACATCCAATGGAGTATTTGGTTTGAATTTTAAATACTACTTTCAATTCATCTGTGTAAAGAAAACAACCAACAGTTTTATAACTCAACCTACTGTCCCATCTAAAATTACAGTAAGAATCTGGTAAAGAATAGCTGATTATTAAGACTAAATTTTACTGAATAAAAAGAGCCGCCAAAGGAACTAAAACAAGCGATATCAAAATAGATAATGTGATTAGCAGGGCTGAATCTTTCTCTTCAGATTCCAGGAGCGATGCAAAAACCGTGAGACTTGCTGCAATTGGAAACAGTGGAATAAGAACAAGTACCTTTCGTTCTTCAGCTCCAAGGCCGTTTATAAAGTAATATTCCAGCCCTAAAAGGACTGCTGTGATAAGAACCGCACTTATTGTTCTTGTGCCCAGTACTTTTGAGTAATAAGAAATATTTAAACCTTTAAAATTAATGCTGGTAATATTCATCCCAATAACAGTCATTCCTGCAGCCGAGACTATTATTCCAAGTACATCAAAAACTGGTGTGACAGCTTCAGGGATTTCGAATTTGAAAATTTTGAGAGCTATGGCCACTAAAAAGGCATAAATAAGAGGTATCTTAAAAGCTTCTTTTATTGATTTTTTTGTGCCAAATTTTGATTTTGCGACAAGTATATAACCAATGGTATCACCATACAGGGCGGTGCCGGCATAAATACAAATTAAAGTAGTTACTGCTTCCTGGCCAAAAAGTGCCTTAACAGTGGGAATTCCAAAAAAGGCTACATTAAAGAAAGAAAAACTGCTTTTTAGCAAGGGAGCATCAAGCCCATCATATCTCTTGGAAACCCATATCGCCGGAAATATCATGAGCAGGGCTAGGCAAAATGACAGGATAGATAAAATAAGGAGATTGGACGTACTTGCCTCCAAAACATGTTCTAATATCATTAAAGGTATCAGAACAAACAGTAATGGCTTGTGAAGATATTTTTTTGGAATGAGGTTTTTCCGTTTTAAAAAATATCCCAGAGGAATACATAATAAATAAGGCAGCAAACTGGAATACAGTTTAAGAAATATCTCCATTCTCCTTTACTTTAAAAATTATTTCATTTACTAACCTACTAATGGTCCTGACATTAAACCACATAGCATCAACATCCAGTAAAATTCCGTTCGCCAGATGGCCAACAGCATAAAGATTGTTTCCAGCCTCTTTCGAAATAACCTGCATGCTGTGTGGGTTAATAACTGCTCCCCCGGCGGGATATGGCTTTAAATACCCTTTATCTGCAAGTGCATGAACAAGATCATTATCCATCCCTCTAAGGCTGGATGAAGTTCCCGTAGCATTTATTAGATTTTTCACCTGAGCAACCTCGCCTTTGGCAGTTTGGATTTTAAAAACCTGTTCTTCTTCGTCATATTTTATATTCCTGTTCTGCGGAATTACCTTTAATTGCCCGCTTTCCAATAAAGACAGTAATTTTTTGGCATTATGCAGGGGCATAGCATGCCGGTTTGCAGACCAGTGGCTACCCAGCCATTTTTTAAATAATTGCTTTTGATCAAGAGATAACCAGCCCCAAAAAGTAGAAGCATCATAGCGTAGGGAATAGGTCATATTTAAAAGAGAGTCCCCGCCATCTTCAGCAGCAGCAATGTCATACTCTAAAAATTCTTTTACAGGACCAGCGGTTCTGTCCAGTTTCTTCCAATCCATTTTTTCTCCTTCGGCTTCTTCAACATCTCTTATATATAACCTGAAAAGCTCCTTAACCCGTGGATGCCGCATTTTTGTCCTGGTAATTTTATGAACATTTTCAGGTGTGAGGTATTTCCTGTTGAAGCTTTTATTTTTTGAAGGTTGTACGCGTGGTAATATTCCAATAGGGGAAAACAGTTTAATTTCTCCTTCATGCCCATTATCTACAAGTGTCATCACAGTATCTACTGCGCTAAGGCTACTGCCCAGGATACCTACCTTATCTGTTTTGTTTATTCCTTTTTTTATTCTGTCTGAAGGCCAGGGAAAATCTATATATGAGGTGTATTTGCGTAGCTCGCTAAATTTATTTGGCTTGGGCGTACCGGGAGCCAGCAACACATAATCAGCCGTAACGGTATTCGAAGATTTCAACCGTATGATATATTTCTGGTTTTCCTGCCGGGTTATATCAAGAGCCTCATCATTAATAACTTCTGTTGTTACCTTCTTTTCTTTAGCTTTCTGAAGATAATTACCAAGTTGTTCCGAAACATAGTGCCCATACAGCAGGCGGCTCGTATATGCTGAAGAAAGGTCATCTCCTGTTTTAACCTCATCTTTATCGCCATCTTTCATTTTAAGCCATTCTTCAAAATGTGCTGGTTCATTGGCATAAATCCCCATCAGTTTAGCCTGTGTATTAAGAAGATGGGATTTTTGTTTTGTTCCGAAGGCAAGACCGTAGCCAATTTTATTACGGCGCTCTATAAGCGTAACACTCAAGTTTTTCTGAAGTCCAAGACTGCAAATTTGCACTATTAATTCTATAAAAGCAGCACTGCCACAGGCCCCGCCACCAATAATAACAATTTTCTTCATTCAATTAATCCATTAAAGATTATTAGTTTTTAATAATGTAAAGAATAGAAAAGAAAAAAATGAAACTTTAGGGTTTATTTAATAGAAAATGGTCGTTAAGATTTTCCAAATCGACTCCTATAAAGCGAAAAATTTATGCATACCTGATCTTCTTTTTCACAAATCCTGGAGACCCTGGGTTTGTTAATTAAGACCTGGAAGTTTTCTTTATCTATGGCCACAGGATCAGTCTTTCCATGAAAATTTATGAAGACAGCTTTATTGGCCTGCAAAGCCAGCTGGCCAGGAATAGTGTAATAGAAATCTAATCACAAGTATATCGGGTGAATTACAAAGGCATCAATTTTAAAGCAAAACAGAGCTGCAAAATTAGTGGCATTTTCTTAACCTAATTAACTACTTTAGCTTTAAAATTTCACAATGAAAAAGATACTTATATTTTTCCTGCTGGGATTTAGCACTATTCTACAGGCACAACAAACTAATAAAAATATGGATAATACTATTTACCAGTTTGAAGTTAAAGACATTCAGGGAAAAGATTTTGATCTAAGCACACTTAAAGGTAAAAAAGTAATGATTGTAAATACAGCCAGTAAATGTGGTTATACTCCGCAATACAAGCAATTACAGGAACTTTATAGCTTGTTTAAGGAGCAGGATTTTGTAATTATTGGTTTTCCTGCTAATAATTTTGCCAGCCAGGAACCTGGAAGCAACGAAGAAATCGCGGAATTTTGCCAGGCAAATTATGGAGTGGATTTTCCCATGATGAGCAAAATATCTGTTAAAGGAGCAGATATGCATCCACTTTATCGTTTTCTAACTGAAAAATCTAAAAGTAATTATAAGGATTCTGAAGTTCAATGGAATTTTCAAAAATATCTAATCGATGCGCAGGGGCGACTGGTACAGGTGGTAGATTCAAAAACCTTACCTACAGATAAAAAAATAATAGATTGGATAGAAAAATAAATATTCCCTTTTATTCCTTTTTTCCCGTACTAAGATTTCACCCAAAATTAAAGATAGGTGTGAAATTTCCTGTTATGAATGGAAAGTTAGAAATTTTGTAAATTGCTTTTTTTATTACTTTAGAAAATACAGATAGCATTATAGTTATGTCTCCCAACAAAAATTATGATTCCAGCACTCAAGATGATCTTCTTAAGGATGTTGAAAATATAAATCAAATACCTATAATCACCTCATTACTGGACGTAATTTGCAGTACCACAGGCATGGGATTTGCAGCCATTGCACGGGTAACAGAAGACCGTTGGGTTACATGCACAACCAAGGATGAAGTTTCCTTTGGCCTTAAACCTGGAGATGAGCTTAAAATTGAAACTACTTTTTGCGACCAGGTAAGGCAAAACAATGAAGCCATTATTATTGACCATGTAGCTGAGGATGACCGTTATAGATCCCATCCCATCCCGGCTATGTATGGCTTCCAGAGTTATATATCTGTACCAATTCACCGCAAAGACAATAGCTTCTTTGGAACCTTGTGCGCACTGGACCTAAACCCCGCAAAGGTTAGTTCTCCGGAGATTGTGGAAATGTTCAAATTGTTTGCCGATCTCATTGCTTTTCATTTAAACACACTGGAAGAACTAAAAATAACTTCTGCGGAATTGTCTTTACAAAAGGAAATCGCGGAAGTACGCGAGAAATTCATCGCTATACTTGGGCACGATCTTAAAAACCCATTAGGTACTATAAGAATGTGTTCAGATATGCTCCTTCTTATAGCTAAAGAAGAAAAGGCAAAGCAATACGCCGGCACTATAAAATCCACCAGTTACAGAATGGAGGCACTTATAGAAAATCTGTTGGATTTCGCAAGAGGACATTTGGGCGATGGGATTAAACTACAGAAGAAGAAGGATAAAGAATCGCTAAAAAACGTTCTCGAGCAGGTTTTAAAAGAAATAAGGGCAATGGCTCCCGATGCTCATATTAATACAACTTTTAAACTGGAAAAGGCGGTAGAATGTGATGAATCCAGGGTGGCCCAGTTATTTTCTAATTTGCTTGGGAATGCAGTTACGCATGGCAGTAAAGACAAACCTATAGAAGTAAAGGCGATATGCGAAAATGGTGAATTTGAGCTCTCCGTAACTAATGCCGCAGAACAGATACCCGAAGAAGTTATGAAACATTTATTCCAACCTTTCTACCGGGCAGATATACGGGAAGGGCACCAGGGGCTTGGCCTCGGCCTCTATATTTCTTCAGAAATTGCCAAGGCGCATGATGGCGAATTGAAAGTCGCTTCCAATAGAGAGAAAACCTCCTTTACGTTTTACATGCCCAGCAATTAATCTGTGGTTGCATCATCAGGAATTTTCGCGTCACGGTTAACATAAGCTGAAACAGACCTGATTATGTTATTTGCGATAGTATTGATTTGTTCCTGGCTTTTCTGGTTAAATTCCCGTGTTTTACCATCGCTGTCAAAAAAAGACCATTGTTCCGGAGGGGCCACAAAAGCAAAAGCAGGAGCTTCTGGGCTGCTTACTTCAACTAATCCAATATCGTACCTTATTTTCCCGTCTTTAAACCTGAAAGCAACATCCATCATTACATCCCATTGGTAAACTTCCCCATTGTCTTTTAAAGCAATCCCCTGGGGGACGAACATGCGGAATTCCAGGTATTGATTTGCGATATTGCGGGTAATTGCTTCTTCATAATTATCGATAGTAAATTTTGCCCACATGATCACCGACTGAAACAACTCATCATCTGATTTTTCGGGATATTCCCTAATTACCGATTGTGTAAAGCCCTCAGGAGTAACTTTAAAGCTATCGGCAGTATTAGTGATTTGAGCTTTAATTCCAGGCGAAATTATCATAAACATTATGGCTATTACAGTGCGTTTCATAAGTCATTTTTTTTATTTCTTTCAATATAAGAAAAAGCAAAAAGATTTTTTTTAAGATAATCTCAAGAAAAGCTGCGAAATGTCTTCAGCAGGTTAAAAATATCCTAATTTCAAGCTGAAGATTTGTGGTGGACAGCACTATGCTTAATTTCAGTAAAAAGATAATTTATGAAATATAAAAAATTAGGAAACACTTCCCTGGAAACCGCGCCCATAGTTTTTGGTGGAAATGTGTTTGGCTGGACACTGGATGAAAAGAAATCTTATAAAATGCTGGATGAACTGTATGAAAAAGGTTTTACCACAATAGATACTGCAGATGTTTATTCGCGATGGGCACCGGGTAATACCGGCGGAGAATCTGAAATTATCCTGGGCAAATGGATGAAGGACCGTGGTGTTCGCGATAAAATCAATCTTGCAACAAAGGTAGGTTCCAGCATGCAAGAAAATGCCCCAAAAGACATCTCGAGGGAGCATATTTTAAAGGCTTCTGAAGATTCTTTAAAGCGATTGCAAACAGATTATATAGATCTCTATTACACGCATTGGGATGACGATAAAACCCCGGTGGAGGAAACACTTCAAACCTACCAGCAATTGATACAGGATGGAAAGGTAAGATATATTGGCGCTTCAAACCTTTCTGCCGAAAGGCTGCAGGCTTCGCTGAAAGCCGCCGAAGAAGAAAACCTACCAAAATATGAAGTTTTTCAGCCCGAATACAGCTTGATGTCCAGGCGCAAATTTGAAGAAAAAATACGGGAGATCTGCGAAAAAAATGAATTATCGGTGCTAAGTTATTTTTCCCTTGCAAGCGGTTTCCTTACCGGAAAATACCAGCGGATTGAAGATGTTAAAGGGACCGACAGGGAGATGTTCTTGAAAGACTACTTTAATGAAGGTGGTAAAATGGTTTTGGATGCTATTTGGGAGATTGCCAATGAGCATATGGTTTCCGAAGCTGCAATTTCCCTGGCCTGGATAATGCAGCGGCCCGGTATAACAGCACCCATTGCTAGCGCCACCAAAAAGGCACATTTAAAGTCCTTTTTTGAAGCCATAGATATAGAGCTTACCAAAGAACAAATGAAGCGGCTTAACGAAGCCAGCGCCTGGAAGGAAGATTTGTTGTAAAAATTCCTAGTTCAGCCTCGTAAGAAGCTCATCCGGCGTAACTGAAAATTGTTCGCCGGATTTCATATTTTTAAGGGTAAACCGCTGCTGCTCCATCTCTTCATCTCCGGCCAGCACCACAAATGGGATCTCCCGCTTATTGGCGTGGTTCATCTGTTTTTTCATCTTGCTGCTTTCCGGATAAAGCTCTGCGGTAATATTGTTGCGCCTAAGCTTCTGCACTGCTTTTAATGCATAAAGGGCTTCTTTATCACCAAAATTGATGAAAAGCACTTTAGTACTTTCCGTAACCGTAGGAGGAAATAAATTCAGTTCTTCCAGAACAAGAAATATCCGGTCCAGACCAAAGGAAATCCCCACTCCACTAATATTTTTTAAGCCGAAGATGCCGGTGAGGTCATCGTAGCGGCCACCACCACCAATGGATCCCAGTTTTACTTCTTCAGGAGCCGAAACTTCAAAAATAGCGCCGGTATAATAATTAAGGCCGCGGGCCAGAGTAACATCTAAATCTAATGCTGAAGTCTGCAATGGCATTTCTGCAATGGCATTTTGAACAAATTCCAGTTCTTCAATTCCTTTCCTGCCGGTTTCAGAATTTTCCAGGATTCCCTTCAGGTTTTCCACTTTTTCGGCAAAATTTCCTTTAAGGCTGAAGATTGGCTGGATTTTAGCTATGGCAGCTTCAGAAATGCCTTTTTCAAGCATTTCCTTTTTCACGCCTTCCTCCCCAATTTTATCCAGCTTATCCAGAGCAACCGTAAAATCTATCAGCTTATCCTGTTCACCTATAACTTCAGCAAAACCTGAAAGTATTTTCCTGTTATTGATTTTAATGCTTACCCCTTTCAGGTTTAAAGCGGTAAATACGGCATCGTAAAGCTGGATAAATTCCACTTCCTGCCATAAACTGTCGCTTCCCACCACATCTGCATCACACTGGTAAAATTCGCGAAAACGGCCTTTCTGGGGGCGGTCTGCCCTCCATACCGGTTGAATCTGATATCGTTTAAAGGGAAATTCTATTTCATTCTGATGTTGCACCACATATCTTGCAAAAGGCACTGTAAGGTCGTAACGCAAAGCTTTTTCGCTTATGGAAGAAGTGATTTTAAGGCTATCTTTTTCCTCGTAAGCATTCGCGTCTGCCTTCCGAAGAAAATCCCCGGAATTTAAAATCTTAAAAATAAGCCTGTCCCCTTCTTCGCCATATTTTCCCATAAGCGTATCAGAATTTTCAAAACTAGGGGTTTCTATGGGTTGAAAACCAAATTTTTTGAATTGTTCCTGAATTTTGCCAAAGATGTAATTTCTCTTAGTCACCTCTGCCGGTGAAAAATCTCTTGTCCCTTTTGGAATAGAAGGTTTTTGTGCCATAATTATACTTGACGGCCAAAGCCGGAATTTTTATATATTTAGATGCTTTTTCTGCGAAAAGTGCAAATATCTTAAAATTTAAGTGAACCCAAACAAATTTCAGTTTTTAAGTAACATATACCCTTAATGTGAGTCTAACTTATGAGCCTGTAAAAAATCTTTATGTTCTCACTGCTAAAAGAAAATATAAGAATCGCGCTTACTTCCATTAGAAGTCAGTCTCTTAGAACAATTTTAACCGTACTTATTATCGCAATCGGTATAACGGCCCTTGTGGGAATTCTTAGTGCTGTTGCAGCGCTGGAAAACACCATAGGGAACAATTTTGCTTCTATGGGCGCGAATACTTTTAATATTCAGCAGTATGACCTTAGCTTCCAAAGACAGGGTGGCGGGGAACGCGAAAAAGTAAATCCCATTATTACCTTTAGGGAAGTGAAAGATTTTGAGGAAAATTACAGTTTTCCGTTTACACAAACCGCGATTTCTTTTACTGGTACAAGCGGAGCCGAAGTTAAATATGAAAATGAGAAAACAGATCCTGAAGTTGCCGTATTAGGGGCGAATCAAAACTACCTTTCCAACTCCGGACTCGAAATTGAAGCTGGACGGGATTTTAACGTTTTCGATATTCAGAATAATAACAATGTAGCTATTTTAGGCTCTGATTTTGCCAAACCTGAAGGCCTCTTCCGCGGACAGGACCCGGTGGGAAAAACAATTAGCATTCGTGGGGCAAAATTTAAAGTTATAGGAGTGCTGGAATCAAAAGGTTCCACATTTGGGAACAATCAGGATTTGCGGGTAATCATTCCAATTCAGCAGGCAAGGTCCATTTTCACCCAGCCGCGGATAAATTACGATTTAAGCGTAAAGGTTGATGACAAAAATTATTTGGAAGGCGCACAGGATGAAGCTATTATCACCTTTAGAAACATAAGGGGATTAAATCCAGTGGAAGAGAATAACTTTGGAATTCAGCGTAGTGATGATCTTATAAACAGGATCCTTTCTATTACTGAATATTTAAATATTGCCGCCTGGATTATTTCAATAATAACCATTTTTGGCTCTTCGATAGCGCTAATGAATATTATGCTGGTAACTGTAACCGAAAGAACGCGCGAAATTGGAGTGCGAAAAGCTTTGGGCGCCAAAAAAGGAACAATTGCGGGGCAGTTTTTTATTGAAACCCTTTTAATTGGGCAGCTTGGAGGAATCCTGGGTATTCTGCTGGGAATCCTGATTGGTTACGCCGTTGCAAGGTTTGCAGAATTTGACTTCACCACGCCGTGGGTGGCCATTTTATGGGCAACTGCCATTACCATTGTAGTCGCTATCCTGGCAGGAAGTTTCCCGGCAATAAAAGCTGCTAAACAGGATCCTATTGAATCGCTAAGATATGAATAGACGGTAGACGGTAGACGGTAGACGGTAGACGGTAGAAATGTGAAAAAAATTTGCTGAATGTCGTAAAAAATAAAGCTACTTTCTGAAAAGTTGCCAACTCTTTACCTCTTTTTCTCATTATCTCATTTACTTTTTTATTCCTTTTCTACTCCTGAACCACTTCCTCGAAATAACGATACAAATCACCTTTGGTAATATTTGCCCCCTGCCGGATGAGGGCGAAAATATCCTTATTCCTGTCGTCACTCATCGCTTTGGTTGAAGTATAAATAGTAACGGCATCATCCATAAGGTTATTACGCAGCCAGTTATAACCGGTTTTGGAAGTAATATCAATTTCCTGGCTGTCAACTTTTACCGCAATAAGATTAATAGTAGCAGCGGTAATATGGAAAAGAAACATCTGGTTTGGAGAGAAATGTTCCAGGTATTCCACTTTATTCAGCACCCCTTCCCAAATAAGGTCGCTAAAAACATCAAGTTCTTTCTCGGCAACTTCAGGTTTTGTTTTCTTGATTTCCTTCCATTCTTCCGCAGTAATAGACTGGGTGGCCAGAAAATTTATAAACTCCTGGTGCATTTCATCAAATTGTTCCTTGGTAAGTCGGGCGTATTTCATGGGATAAATTAAATAGATCCCGCCATTCTGCGGGAGAGTTCAACTAAGATTTCTTAGATGTTATTTCAGATATACTAAAAATAAAAGCCTACCCAAAAATGAGCAGGCTTTACATTATGAGTGAAATAAATTAAGCTTCGCCTACCACATCAAAGGTAAAGTTAGAAACCACTTCACGATGAAAACGCAAAGTTGCCTCGTACTGTCCAAGACGCTTGATGTTTCCACCAGCGATGCTAATATATTTTTTCTCGATATCAACACCTTCTTTAGAAAGGGCTTCAGCAAGATCTGCATCTGTAATAGAACCGAATAATTTGTCTCCGGCTCCTGACTTTGCAGTAAGCTTAATTTCGATATCGTTTAATTTCGCAGCCTGTTTTTTGGCTTCGTCAATATTCTTTTGCTCTTTATAGGCACGTTGCTTTAAAGTCTCTGCCAACACCTTTTTAGTTGAAGGAGTAGCCAGTTCAGCGTAACCCTGAGGAATTAAAAAATTTCTGCCGTAACCGTTTTTTACGTTTACCACATCATCTTTAAAGCCTAAATTATCTACGTCTTTCTTTAGTATCAATTCCATAATTGCCTAATTTTTTATTTTAATAAATCACCAACATATGGCATTAACGCTAAATGACGGGCACGTTTAACGGCAACAGCCACTTTTCTCTGGTATTTTAAAGAGGTACCTGTTAAACGACGAGGTAAAAGTTTACCTTGTTCATTTACAAAACTCATTAGAAAATCAGGGTCCTTATAGTCAATGTATTTAATACCTGACCTTTTGAACCGGCAATATTTCTTTGCTTTGGTAGTCTCTATATTAAGAGGAGTAAGATATCTAATCTCACCGTCTTTTTTTCCTTTTGCTTGTTGTTCAATAGATGTAGCCATACTTACGCTTTTTCCTGGATTCTTTTTCTTCTTTTTTCAGCCCAAGCAATAGCATGCTTATCTAACTTCACGGTTAAATAACGCATCATTCGCTCGTCTCTTCTAAATGCCAATTCCAAAGGCTCGATAGCCTCTCCCGGAACTTTGTACTCAAATAAGTGGTAAAACCCACTTTTTTTGTGTTGGATTGGGTATGCCAGTTTTTTAAGCCCCCAATCTTCTTTGGATATCATCTCGGCACCTTTAGAAACAAGAAATTCTTCGTATTTCTTAACTGTTTCCTTTATCTGCTCATCAGATAAAACGGGATTCAAGATGAAAACAGTTTCATAATGATTCATAAAAAATTTGTTTAAATTAAATTGTCTGCAAAAGTAAAACTATTTTTTATATTTTCAAAGCCTGAAAATAAAGGACAAAATTCCTTTTTAACCGGTGAAATTCAAGTTTATCTTGTAAGTCACAAATATATTGTTTAATATTGTTATGCTTAACCTATCCTATCTAACAAGTGGAAGAAATACTACTCAAGTGTGCAGTCGTAGATGATTCGAGTTTGCAGCGGCTTTCTATAGTCAAGCTTATTAAAGATCATCCTAATTTGAAGTTGGTGGCCGAGTACAATAACGCCATCGAGACCAAGAATGGTCTGTTAGACAACGAAACAGATCTTATATTCCTGGATATAGAAATGCCAATTTTATCGGGGTTCGAACTTCTGGACGACCTCCCGAACAAACCGCAGATCATCTTTGTTACCGGAAAAACAAAGTATGCCTTTAAGGCTTTTGATTATGATGCAGTGGATTATATCCATAAGCCCGTAAACAAGGAAAGATTTAACAATGCGGTGAACAAGGCAATAAACCTCTTTAAGCTCAGGCAACAATCTTCGGCTCCCGAGGATGAAGATTTTATTTTTGTAAAGAGCAATCTTAAAAACCGGAAAGTTTTCCTTAGCAAACTCAAGTACATACAGGCGCTGGGGGATTACGTAAAATTTATTACTGAAAAAGACAATTTTGTGGTCCTGGCCACCATGAAGTCCTTTGAGAAGCAGTTACCAAGTGACCGTTTTTTGCGTATTCATAAGTCCTATATTGTTAATTTGGACAAGATTGAACGTTATAACAGTAAAAATATAGAAATTGATAAAGAAAAACTTCCGCTTAGCCGGCACAAGAAAAATAATCTTATTGAAGCCCTAAGTGCAATCCAGTAGTTTTTAAATTACCCAAACGAAAAAAAGAGAAAGCTGTCTATTTTAGGCAGCTTTTCTTATTTATACAGGGTCTACATTAAGGACCACTTTTATACTTCTAAATGCCCCGATTGCCCTAAAACTTGTCATGATTTTATGCACAACCGTTTTTGTCTTTCCCAGGGACTGTTGCTGCGGAATTTTAAGCAGAATATTCTTATAATATTCATTTCTAATTCGTGCTATAGGTGGAAACTCCGGCCCCAGTATATTCTCCCTGAAGATATTGCTGAGGGATTTTGCAAGCCAGTCGGCCGCATCATTGGTTTTTGAAAAGTCACGGCTTTTAAGGGTAAATCTTATAAGGCGGTAATATGGCGGATATTTGTAATTATATCTTTCTTCCAGCTGATCTTTATACATACCTGCATAGTCATTGGTAGAGACCTGCTGGATGATCTGGTGATAAGGATTATAACTCTGAATAAGCACCTTACCTCGTTTTTTGGTCCTTCCAGCCCGCCCCGCTACCTGCAGCATTAGCTGAAAACTTCTCTCATGTGCCCTGAAATCAGGAAAATTCAAAAGGTTGTCTGCATTCATAATTCCTACAAGGCTAACATGCCTGAAGTCCAATCCTTTCGTAAGCATCTGGGTACCCACTAAAATATCAATTTCCTGTTGTTCAAAAGCATTAATGATTTTTTCATATCCATATTTGCCCCGTGTGGTATCCTGGTCCATTCTTCCAGTTTTATGATCTGGAAAAAGGGATTTTAATTCCGTTTCAATCTGCTCGGTTCCAAAGCCTTTTGTAGTAATATCCGGGCTGCCGCAAGCCATACATTTTTGCTGCATGGCGATATGGTACCCGCAGTAATGGCAGCGCAACTGGTTGTTATGATGATGAAACGTAAGGCTTACATCGCAGTTTGGGCATTGCGGGGAATGCCCACAGGTATTGCATTCCAGAATGGGTGAAAATCCGCGCCGGTTTTGGAAAAGGATCACCTGCTCCTCTTCTTTTAAAGCTTCCTTTATTTCCTCCAGCAACCTGTCCGAAAAATGGCCGGTCATCTGCTTTTTCTTATGTTTTTTCTTTATGTCCACAATCTCAATTTCCGGCAGCAGTACATTTCCATAACGCCTGTTTAGTTCAACCAGGGAATATTTATTATGCTGAGCGTTAAAGTAAGATTCCAGGGAAGGAGTGGCTGAACCAAGAATAATATTCGATTTGAAAAAATTTGCCAGCACCACGGCTGCATCCCGTGCATGATATCTTGGAGCAGGATCAAATTGCTTGAACGTACCTTCGTGTTCTTCGTCTATCACGATAAGGCCCAGGTTAGAAAAAGGAAGAAAAATAGCTGATCGCGCCCCGATAACCACTTTACCTTTATTGTCATTCTCCAGGACATGCCGGTAAACCTCCACCCTCTCATTCATGGAATATTTGCTGTGATAAATCAACACCTGCTCTCCAAAGTAATTCTGTAATCGCTGGATAAGCTGCGCGGTCAGTGCGATTTCCGGTAACAGATATAAAGCCTGTCTTCCTTTCTCCAGAGTTTCCTGGATAAGACGGATATAAATTTCCGTTTTTCCTGAAGAAGTAATTCCGTGAAGAAGGCAAACCTCATCCTTTTGGAAATATGTTTTAATTTCTTCCAGTGCCTGTTGCTGATGTTCACTAAAATTCAGCTTTGTTTCCGGGGAATCTCCGGTATAATTGAACCGGTCGGTTTCTAGGTAATATTCTTCCAAAAATCCTTTGTCCAGCAGGCTCTTTAAAATTGCCGCGGAGGAATTGCTTTTTTTAAGCAGGTTTTTTGCCTTAACAGGTTTTGAGCTTTGCGCTTTTAAGCTGAAGAAGTTCAGCACTATCTCTCTTTGTTTCGGGGCTTTTTCCAGTTCATCTAACAGCGTATGCATGCCGGCTTCAGCAGAAAACTTAGAGGGCAGGCGAACATATCTTATCTTTTTTGGTTTATACTGCTCATAAATTTCCTGGTTAAGTGCAATTAGTTCTTTCTCTACCAAAGAATTAAGGACCGGCAGCACGTTCTTCTTCTCCAGTACCTGGCTCACCTCCTGTATTTTTAGCACAGACTGGCGCTGCAAGGCTTCCACAACCATATATTCCTCGTCGGATAGTTCATGATCTTCAGGAGAAACTTCTTTTAGCAGTTGCACAATACTCTCGCTCTCCAGCAAAAATGCACCGGGAAGAGCTGCTCTCAACACATCCCCTTCACTACACATATAATAGTCAGCAATCCATTTCCAGAATTTTAGCTGGTGAGCGGTTACCAAAGGGGCTTCATCGAGGATCTGGCTAATAGGTTTAGCTTCATATACTTCCGGCGGATTTTCATGTATCGCCGCCACTACTCCACTATAGATTTTTGATTTCCCAAAAGGCACCGCCACCCGCATTCCTTCCTGAAGGTGCCGGGCCTCCTGAGCCTCTATGGAATAAGTGAACCGCTTATCCAGGGGCAGCGGTAAAATTACATCTATAAAATAGGACATAAAAAACTCAATTTTACTGTGAAGTTGCAGTTGTAAAATTAAAAAACCATTCCTGTTAAAGAATGGTTTTACAGCTTTTCATTTCAAAACTATTTTTTTCTATTCCAGGTTTTGGTTTTATAGAAAAAAGCCACATAACCCCGCACATGTAACTTATCAGGGTTATCCTCATCCAGCCAGATTTTGCATTTATATTCTTTCCCGGATTTTGGATCTATAACCTCCCCATCTTCATAGCCATCATCATTTTTTTCCAGCCCCCGCATAAACACCAGGCCTTCAAGAGGTTCATTTTTAAGGTCCCCCGGGCATTCTGTACATTTCCGGTCCCGGTCTTCTTCTTTCATAATCCGGGTGATTTTTCCAAATACCTGGCCTTTATCTTCATATACTTCTATTATAGAATTTACTTTCCCTTCGTCATTTACATTCTCCCATTTTCCAAAAACAGTTGGTGGCTTTTGAGCAAAAGTAATGGCTCCTGTAAGCATTAGGATCAGTAAAAAAATAGTCTTTTTCATAAATGCTGTTCTGATTGTTTTCTTAAGAATTATTACCCAACATGGCTTCCTTCAGATCATCATCTGCAGGACGGTTTGCCAGCCAGATTCCAAAAAGCGCCTTCTTAAATTCCTCTCCTTTAATCACTCCCTTTTCTTCTCCATTTTTTAAAACAACAACTCCCTTCCCGGGACTATATATAAGATCAAAAACATCATTTTTCCTGATCTCTTCATTGAAGAGCCCCTGGAACTGACTTATTTCCGCGGAAATATGACTGGTATTTCCATTTGTGGAATTTTCGAAACCTTCGTTAACAGCATCCAGCATTTTATCACTCGTGATCAATTTAGAAATGATATGGAGCTTTATTGCCATTGGCTTATTTGCCATAAGAATGGTCCTGGCATCTGAAGTTTTATCACTTAAATACAAACCTCCGGCATAGAGGTCTATCCAAAGCTTTTCCCGCACTCCGGCACCATTCAGCACAAGGTTGTTGTTACCGTAATTCAGGCTGTTGGGCAAAACAACGCCACCAACTTTGGTTTGTGCTGAAGCAATATTTATACTGCAAACGGCAATTATCAGGAAGAAGATTTTTTTCATATTGAAAGATTTTTGCTTTTCTAAATTTATTTAAATTTCCTTTTCATTTTTATTAAAGATGCATTTAATTCAAATCCAAGCAATAAAATATTTGCATTTAGCCAGATATACACCATTAAAATTAACAATGCTCCAATAGAACCATATAGCTCGTTATATGCAGAAAAATTCTCTATATACAAGCCAAAAAGATAGGTTGTAAGCATGATTAATATAGTCCCAAATATCGCTCCAATCGAAAAGAACCTGGCCTGCCTTGCCTCTTTTGTTCCGAAGTAATATAAGGTTGCCACTGCGGTATAAATAAGCAATACAAAAGCTGAATATTTGACCAGGCCTGTTCCTGCGCCGTCCCTTTCCACCAATCCCAGTTCATGCAAATCGTCTACAGCATATGTAAGATAAACCGTAAGTATAATAGTAGTGAACAACAATAAGGCCATAATAAAAGAAACCCCTATTGCTACTATATATTGCCGCACAATAGAGCGGTTCCTACGGGTATGGTAAGAGAATTCAAAACCCGTAAAAATAGCATTTATCCCGTTGGTCATTAAAAAAATGGAAAGAATAAAAGAAATGGAAAGTAAGCCCCCGCGCTGGTTTGCTGCAATATCTTCAAAAATGGTCCCAAAGAACTCTGAAGTTTCCGGAGGCAGCAGGGAATCCATAAAAATTAAAAACTGTATCTGGAAATCATCTATAAAGGTAATGTAAGGAATAAGGTTGAACATAAAGATCAAAAACGGGAAAAGTGCCATAAAGAAACTAAAAGCGATAGCACTCGCCCTGGTGGAAAATGTTCCTTTTACAATCCCTCCCCAATAGATCACCCAAAGGTTATAAAGCGTCAGGCCTTCTAAACCAGGAAGGCTAATGTTTTTTAAACTTCTTTCCCACCAATCAGAAAAGTTTTCCAGTTTAGATTTTAACGCTTCCTTTGGAGCCATATTACACGGCTTTTAGGCTAAGGTCCATGTTATGTATGGAATGAGTAAGGGCACCGCTGGAAATATAATCCACGCCACATTCTGCAAAACTCGGGGCGGTTTCCAGGGTAATCCCCCCGCTGGACTCTGTAAGGCTTTTGCCATTAATTAATTTTACCGCCTTTTTGGTATCTTCAAAAGTAAAATTATCGATAAGGATCCGATAGATTCCTTCAGATTTTAGTATTTCCCTTATTTCATCCAGGTTCCTGGCCTCTACTATAATTTTAAGGTCAAGTTGCTTTTCCTTAAGGTATTGCCGGGTTTTTTCAATTGCCTGGGTGATCCCTCCTGCAAAATCTATATGGTTATCCTTCAGCATAATCATATCGTACAGTGCGAACCGGTGGTTTTCACCACCCCCTATTTTTACCGCCCATTTTTCCAGCGCCCTAATGCCGGGTGTGGTTTTTCGGGTATCAAGGATTTGAGTTTTGGTTCCCTTAAGCCGCTCTACAAATTCTGCAGTTTTAGTAGCTATGGCGCTCATGCGCTGCATTCCATTTAACACCAGTCTTTCCGCCTTGAGAATGGAGCGGGAACTTCCTTCCACAAAAAAAACGATATCGCGTTTTTTCACTTTTTCACCGTCCTTAATTTTTATTTCCATTTTTAGCTGTGGGTCTACAGCCTTAAAGACCCTTTGGGCAAAATCAACTCCGGCTATAATCCCGTTATCCTTAACCAGAAGTTTCGCTTTACCGGTGGCTTCTTCAGGAATGCAGGCCAGGGAACTGTGGTCCCCCTCTCCTACATCTTCTCTTATGGCATTGGAAATTATCAATTCAATTTCTTTTTCAAATTGTGCGGCTGAGATCATTTTCAATACTTATTTTTGTAAATGTAGCAAAGTCTGCTTTAAATCTACGGAATGACCATAAAATTACTTTGTATAGGAAAAACGGACGACAGGAAGCTTCAGCAGCTTACCGAAGTCTATTCTAAACGCCTTCAGTTTTATAATAAATTTGAAACCGAGATTATTCCCGATTTGAAAAAAGTAAAGAATCTGGATGAAAATCAGCAAAAAACTAAAGAAGGGGAATTGATCCTGGCCAGATTGCAAACTTCAGACTTTGTGGTATTATTAGACGAAAACGGAAAGCAGTTTTCTTCGGAAGACTTTTCAGAATATATTCAGAAACGCCTCAACAGCGGCTTAAAGCAACTGATATTTGTAGTTGGCGGGCCTTATGGATTTTCAGAAGAAGTATATAAACGGGCAGACGCAAAAGTTTCCCTTTCAAAAATGACATTTTCACACCAGATGGTGCGCCTGTTTTTTACTGAACAGCTTTACCGCGCTTTCACAATATTAAAAAATGAACCCTACCACCACCGATAAAACTATGGAACTGGTTTTCGCGACACACAACAAGAATAAAATGGCCGAAATAAAGGCACTGCTTCCAAAGAACATTAAACTGCTTTCCCTGGATGATATTGGCTGTACAGAGGATATTCCTGAAACCGCCGATACCATTGATGGCAATGCCATTTTAAAGGCAGAATATGTAAGGAGGCGTTACGGTTACGATTGTTTTGCCGATGACACCGGCCTGGAAGTGGAAGCTCTTGCCGGCGCGCCCGGCGTATTTTCAGCAAGATTTGCCGGAGACGAAAAAAATGATGAGGCCAACGTGCAAAAGCTACTGAAGCATTTAGAGGGAAAGAGTGACCGCAGGGCTCAGTTTAAAACAGTTATTGCATTGAACCTAAAAGACAACGAGAACCTTTTTACCGGCATTTGCAAGGGAGAAATCCTGGAAGAGCGGCGTGGCGCAAAAGGCTTTGGTTATGATCCTGTTTTTAGGCCTGAAGGAAAAGAACAAAGCTTCGCAGAAATGGATATGGGCGAAAAAGCGGCAGTAAGCCACAGGGGCAAAGCCTTCAGAGAACTTATTGCTTATCTGTCACAGTAGTTTTCACCCTTTCCCGGTTCCGAAGAGGAGATCAGATATGTATCGGTTACACCATACCAATAACTTTTCTGTTTTTAAAAATACACCCGAGCCTTTAAAACAGGCTCTTTAAGTGCCTTTTTATCAGCTAAATATATAATATCAAAAGCTGCAAACAATTATGTACCTTTGCAGCCTATTTAAAATCATACATGAATAAATTTGAAGAGTTAGGATTAAATTCCTCTATTTTAAAAGCAGTTGAAGATATGGGCTTTGAGAGCCCAAGTGAAGTACAGGAGAAAGCTATCCCCATTTTACTACAGGACGATACAGATATGGTTGCCCTGGCCCAGACAGGAACAGGTAAAACCGCTGCTTTTGGTTTTCCGCTTATCCAAAAGATAAATGCAGACCAAAGGCATACCCAGGCATTAATTTTATCTCCTACCAGAGAGTTATGCCTGCAGATCACCAATGAGATCAAGAATTACTCAAAATATGAAAAATCGCTGCATGCCGTAGCGATCTATGGAGGTGCGAGTATTACAGACCAGGCGAGGCAAATTGAACGTGGCGCCCAGATTATTGTGGCCACTCCCGGGAGAATGCAGGATATGATCAACAGGAAACTGGTGGATATTTCCAGGATTGAATACTGTGTGCTGGATGAGGCCGATGAAATGCTCAATATGGGCTTTTATGAAGATATCACCGCTATTCTTTCACATACTCCAAAAGAAAAATATACCTGGTTGTTTTCGGCCACCATGCCTAAAGAGGTTGCCACCATTGCCAAGAAATTTATGCGTTCCCCGGTAGAAGTTACCGTAGGATCCAAAAACATGGGAGCAACCAATGTTTCCCACGAATATTACCTGGTGAATTCCAGGCAACGATATGATGCCTTAAAAAGGCTTGCTGATGCGAATCCCGATATCTTTTCGGTGATCTTTTGCCGGACAAAAAGGGATACGCAAAAAGTTGCTGAAAAATTAATTGAAGACGGCTACAGCGCTGCGGCATTGCACGGCGATCTAAGCCAGAACCAGAGAGACCTGGTAATGAAAAGCTTTAGAAGCAGGCAAATCCAGATGTTGGTGGCCACAGATGTTGCTGCCCGCGGTATTGATGTAGATGATATTACGCATGTGATCAATTACCAGCTTCCGGATGAAATTGAAACCTATACGCACCGTAGCGGCAGGACAGGGAGAGCCGGAAAAAGCGGGGTTTCCATGGTGATTATTACCAAGAGTGAATTGCGGAAAATCAAGAGTATCGAACGGATTATTCAGCAATCTTTTGAGGAAAAAGATATTCCAGACGGAATGGAAATTTGCCGGGTGCAGCTTTTTCATTTAGCTAATGATATTAAAGACACCAAAATCAATCATGAGATAGATCCATATCTTCCTACCTTAAATGAGGTTTTAAAGGATTTCTCTAAAGAGGAACTTATAAAAAAGATATTCTCTGTAGAGTTTACCAGGTTCTTTAATTACTATAAGAACGCCCCTGATTTATCATCGAGAGCAGGAGGAGACCGTTCTTCTTCCGATGCCAGTACCACCCGTTATTTTATTAATGTTGGGGCTAAGGATGATTTTGACTGGATGAGCCTGAAGGATTTTCTAAAAGAAACCCTTGATTTAGGGCGGGATGATGTATATAAGGTAGATGTAAAAGACAGTTTTTCTTTCTTTAATACCGATGCTTCCAAAACCGATAAAGTTTTAGAAACATTTACAGATTTTAAACACGATGGAAGGTTTGTAAACGTTGAAGTAACCAAAGACTCAGGTAGCAAAGGAAATCGCCGTGGCGGTGGGAAAAGAAATTTTTCTGATAAGAAGAAGCGTTCTTTCGGTTCTGATGATGGAGGTTCCGGAAGGCGCCGCAGATCTGATTCAGGAGGAAAAAAAGGCGGCAAGAAAGCAGGAAGTAGAAGCAAGAATATTGAAAATTCAATAAAAAGAAGACGTTCCAAACGTTAAGTGCCACCTGTAGCTTTAAAAATTAAATTCTGGCATTGTTTTTTATTGGTATTTTATATTTTAGGCTCAAATTGTTATGAAAAAGCACCTCCTACTTTTAATAATTTTACTTACAGGATATTGTGGATTTTCACAGGACGTGGTTAGCGGCGTGGTACAAAACGCCGCTGATGACCGCCCTATTGAGAGGGTAAACATTGTAAACCTTAACCAGGTAAAAGGAACCACTACAGACGAAGAAGGTAATTTTGAACTGCAGGCCACGGTAAATGACACCCTTTACTTCTCTTATCTTGGTTTCCGGCCAATAAAGGTGAGGGTAACCAATGACTGGTTGAAGTATGGCAACGTAAAGGTAAAAATGACGGAGGTAGGGATTGCCCTGGAAGAAGTTACATTAAGTCCTGTTACCCTTACCGGTTACCTGGAAATTGATGCTAAAAATATTCCTATTTATGAGAATTACCGCTACAGTATTTCCGGCCTTAACACCGGTTACGAAGGCGGTGAAAATTCCCCTAACGCGGTAACCAAGGTGTTGGGCTCTATTTTTAATCCTGCCGATGTACTGCACAACATTTTTGGAAAGCGGCCGCAGCAAATGCGAAAACTGCGCAAAATGAAGGAAGAAGAAGAAATAAGGCAACTCCTGCAGAATAAATATGACCGGGAGACACTTATGGCTTTGCTACAGGTGGATAAAGGAGAAATAAATGAGATCCTTTCCCGCTGCAATTATTCCGAAGATTTCATGAAGACGGCGAATGACCTTCAGATTCTTGATGCCATCAGCGGCTGTTACGAAGAATACAAGGTGCTTCAGAAGAAATAAAATTATTTTTCCAGTACGGTTTTCAGGTTTTTAAGTCCTTCTTCAAAATCCCTGGCCAATAATTTATCCACGCTGTAAAAAATCCCAATTATCGTTAGCGGAAAAGGTATATGCCCGCGAACGCCCCATACCATTTTAGTTTTTTCAGCTTCAATTTCCTTTACTCCAATGTAAGTAAGTGCATTCAACTTGAATGGCTTGATAAAGATAATTTTGGTTTCTATTACTTTTCCCTGCCTTATTTTTACAATTTTCTGGTACCCCTCTCCTACTTTCCCATTGCCTTTCCAGTAAAAAGCAGCATCCAGCTTGCCGTCTATCCCTTTGTACTTTAAATTCGCGTCAGGATCCCTGTTAAACCACGGCATCCACAGCGGCTGTTTACGCAGTTGCCGCACAAAACTATAAACTTCTTCCCGGGAACGGTTAACAACGACAGTCCTGCTAAAATCATATTCCTTTTTTGCCCAGGCATGCAGGAAAGCAAAAAAGGTAATAATGGCGATGATGATATAAAAAAATAGGGTCATGGCAAAATATTAGATTTTCTGGAAGTTTTTAATTAATTCATCAGCGTTTTTTACACTTTTTCGTGCCCATTTCAGGTGAAGTTCTTCTCTTTCTTCATTTTTTAGCCGCCAGTTGTAATTACTCTCCCTTAGCCTTAGCGTGAGCGACTGGATAATAATTGCTGCGGAAACGGATATATTCAGGCTTTCGGTAAAACCATACATGGGAATTTTAAGAACAGCATCGGCATTCTCTATAAAATCTTCTGATAATCCTTTCTTTTCTGTTCCGAAGAAAACAGCTGCGGGGCTGGAGATATCAAAATCCTGAAGCAGCTGTGCATTGCCATGCGGAGATGTGGCAACAATCCTGTATCCTTTTTGCCGCAATTCATCCACACAACTTTCAGTAGAATTATAACGGTTTACATCTACCCATTTTTGTGCTCCCATGGCAATTTCCTTATCAATACGGCGCGGATTTCTTTCTTCTATTACATGAATATTCTGAATTCCAAACACATCGCAGCTTCTTAAAACCGCACTGGTATTGTGAAGCTGGTAAACATCCTGTGTGGCAACGGTAAAATAATTGGTCCTTTCGGAAAGAACTTTTTCAAAAAGCATCCTCCTTCTCGGGGTGAGAAAATCTAAAAGGTAATCAAGCAGGTTTTGGTTGGTCATGGCATGTAAAAGTAAAAAATCAAACTTAAAATTTGCCTAAAATTCTACGACGAATATCTGTTGAACAAAATATGGGTTTCTGTCTTTTGAAAAATTGTTTAAATTCCGAAGAAATTTTAAGGAGTAGCTTTTATGAAGAAAATCGTTGTTTTAACCGGCGCGGGCATAAGTGCAGAAAGCGGGATTAAAACTTTTAGGGATGCCGATGGGCTTTGGGAGGGGCATGACGTAATGGAAGTGGCTTCTCCGGTAGGCTGGCAGAAAAACCAGGAGCTTGTACTGGATTTCTATAATAAGCGGCGGAAGCAATTACTGGAAGTGCAGCCTAATGAAGCTCATTTTGCCCTGGTCGAACTGGAGCAAAAGTTTGATGTGGAGATTATTACCCAAAATATCGATGACCTGCATGAAAGGGCGGGCAGCACCAAAGTAAGCCATCTGCATGGTAAACTTCTAAAAGCCCGCAGCACTTTTGATGAAGACCTGGTAATGGATTGGAAAAAGGATATTCGCCCTGGCGACTTTTGCGAACACAATCACCAGTTAAGGCCACATGTTGTTTGGTTTGGAGAAGCAGTGCCAATGTTTGAGAAAGCAGCCGAGATCACTGCCCAGGCAGATATCCTTATAATTATTGGCACCTCCATGCAGGTGTATCCCGCAGCAAGCCTGGTAAGCTTTGCTCCTGAAGGCATTCCTGTTTATTTTATTGATCCGCGGCCAAATATACAGGAAACAGGCAATCTTGAAATTATTGCTGAAAAAGCCGTAAAGGGTGTTCCTCTTCTGGTTGCCGATTTAATGGAAAAATAAAGCCCTTCGACTTTCCAGGTTTAGAGGAAGCTGTATCTTTACTTTTTAAATTCTATCTGTTGAAATACCTAAATAAATGATTTGCATTCTAACCGAATTATAGCAGTAAATTTAATCTCGACTGCGCCCGATGTGATTGCTTTAATCAGGAATAAGTTCGATTTTCATATTTAGATGACTTAACAGATGAGCATTAATTTTCGAAGAAATAAAAAATGACAGCATTATCTGCAATTTCCCCAATAGACGGCCGGTACCATTCCAAAACCAAAGAACTTTCGGCTTATTTTAGTGAAGAAGCTTTAATTAAATACCGCGTAAAGGTAGAAGTTGAATATTTTATCGCTTTATGTGAGCTTCCACTCCCGCAGTTATCTTCTGTGGATTCAAAGGTTTTTCCACAAATCAGGTCGCTTTATACAAATTTCAGCATTAAAGATGCCGAAGCGATAAAAGAAATTGAAAAAACCACCAACCATGACGTAAAAGCAGTAGAATATTTTCTGAAACAGAAGTTTGATGGACTTGGGCTGGAAGAATCTAAAGAATTTATCCATTTTGGGCTTACTTCGCAGGATATAAATAACACCGCTATTCCGCTTAGCATAAAAGACGCCATAGATGCTGTGTACATTCCTTCTTTAAGAGAAGTCCAGGAAAAATTAATCCAGCTATCCCAGGATTGGTCTGCAGTTCCTTTACTCGCCAGGACGCATGGGCAACCGGCCTCCCCTACCAGGCTTGGAAAAGAAATTGATGTTTTTATCACCCGCCTGGAAGCACAAGTGGATATGCTGAACAGTATTCCTCATGCTGCTAAATTTGGTGGTGCAACCGGGAACTACAACGCCCATAAAGTAGCTTATCCCAAAATTGACTGGAAGGAATTTGGTTCCAGTTTCGTGAAGGGAAAACTAGGCCTTCACCATTCTTTCCCCACCACTCAAATTGAACATTATGACCATTTAGCTGCTCTTTTTGATGCCCTAAAAAGGATCAACACCATTTTTATTGATTTAAACCGGGATGTATGGACTTATATTTCTATGGATTACTTCAAGCAAAAAATTAGAAAAGGGGAGATAGGCTCCTCTGCCATGCCACACAAAGTAAATCCTATAGATTTTGAAAACAGTGAAGGGAATTTGGGAATTGCCAATGCTGTTTTTGAACATCTGGCTTCCAAACTTCCTGTTAGCAGGTTGCAGCGCGACCTTACTGATAGTACGGTTTTAAGGAATGTTGGCGTACCTCTTGGCCATACCATTATTTCCTTTAAATCCACCTTAAAAGGCCTTAACAAATTACTGCTGAATGAGGAAAAAATAAATGCCGACCTGGAAAATAACTGGGCAGTGGTAGCTGAAGCCATACAGACCATTTTAAGGAGGGAAGGCTACAAAAATCCTTATGAAGCTTTAAAAGGACTTACCCGTACCAATGAGAGGATAAATAAAAAGAGCATCGCAGATTTTATTGAAACCCTGGAAGTGTCGGAAAATGTCAGGGAAGAAATAAGGGCAATTACACCGCAGAATTATACTGGAATTTGAAAAAACAGAAGGCCCGGAAATCAATCCAGGCCTTCTTATTTTTTGGAACAAATTCTATTCTGCAACTTCCATAGTGTCTGCAGGGATTTCAACAGGTTCTGCAGTTTGATGGCTATCCATGAAAACATCTCCTATGGCGCTTAGCCCTTCAACATTTACATCTCCTTTTTTCATACTGTTCATAAGCTTCAGAAGGTCGCCTGGATTCATATTGTCTCCCAATACCCTTGCCACGCCCAGGCCTTTGGATTTGTCGTAACCATACACGATCAATTCATCTACGGCATCTTCATCGCCGGTAAAGTACACTTCAGCTTTGCGCTCCCCAGATCCGTATTTTATTAATAACTGGTATTTTTCATCACTCAGGATCCCTTCAAGCTCGGCCATTTCAGCTTCAAACTTATCATTGCCATCTTTTACCGGATAAGCAAGCAGGTTGATCTTTTTAACTGTTTGCAGGGTTGCACGCTGCTCTTCATCTAAACCCTCACTGTTTGTGAACATGCCCGCAGGCACATCTAAAGCAAGAAATTGATTGTCTTCCTGGTTCTCCACATAATACTCCTGAAGAGAAGTTTTGTTGTCGCAGGCAAATACCAGCGTAAGCACTGCACATCCTAAAATGAAAAATTTTGCCCTCATAATTATTTTGATTTATTATTCACGTTTTTCAACTCATCGGCCCCGGGAACTTTTAGATCTGAAGCGAGTTTTGAAAGCTGCGAAAGGTCAATTTCACCTGTGATCTTCAGAATAACCGAAATTGGGTCGTCTCCATTCATACCTTCCATATACATAAAGAGTTCGCTAACAGAAGTATCGTTCTTACCAGGCCTGGAATAAAATTTAATATTTTTTCCATCCTCGTTCACCCTCATCAGCTGCTCCAGGGAACCCTTCTTCAGGTAATCATTCACGTCTTTGCTCATTTGGGTCTGCACTGCCCTATCCTTAGTGGTAAACATCCTTATTTCCTTCAGGTTTTCAATAAGGCGAAGGTACTGCTGGGCTTCGGGATCATTATCGCTTAGGTCCAGATCGGCGAGCATTTTAAACATTTTGCTCGTCATTACCACGCCGTCTACGCCTTTCATTCCGTCATATTTTTCAAAGGACTGGGCCGGGAGCATTATTGGGCTAAACGCCATTACTATTAAAAAGATAATTGTTTTCATGATTTCTGTGTTATTTAAGATTGATGTATTTATTCGCGGTTTTATTAAATTCTTTTATATAAACAAGATCTTCTTTTCCCTCGTTCATGTAGCCGGAAACCATCAGCAGGGTTTGTTTTGCCTGTTGATAAGCCATTTCCTGCTCTGTAGTCATTCCCATTTCATTTAATCCGGCATCACTACCGCCTTCCTGGTAAAAGAAAATACCGATGGCAAGAACTACAGTTGCGGCAATGGACATCCACAGGTAATTTTTCTTTTTAGGTTTTGCAATGGGCACCTTTGCATTAAAAGTTTCGGTTTTTGCCGCTGCGGTATAACCAAACATCCATTGGTAAACCTCAAGATGGGCGGGAACTTTGTTATTGCTAAAGAAATTCTTCAGTCTTTGCTCTTCTGCCAGAGTGGTTTCCCCCTCTTCGTATTTAGCTATTAATTTTTCAACTTCGCCTAATTCCATATTCATGCTTCTTAGTTAAACTTTCTCTAATTTTTTTTCTGGCCCGGGACAATGCCACCCTTATGGCGGTTTGGTTCATATCCATTATTTCAGAAATTTCTTCAAACTCATATTGCTCCACATCCCTTAGCTGAAACACCATTTGCTGCTGTTCCGGCAATTGTCTTATAATTTTTTCTACCCAGCTTAGTTCATCTTTTATCTCGGTTTCCCGGTGAACCGAAACCAAACCACTGTCATAATTTTGATGAACTATCCTCAGGTTGTTGTTATACTTCAGTTTAAGCTGATCTAAACAATAGTTTTTTGTCACCGTCATTGTATAGGCTTCAACATTGGCATAATTCCTGATTTTTTCCCTGCGATTCCACAATTTAAGAATCACTTCCTGCGTGGCGTCCTCGGCTGCTTCCTTAGAGGTAAGCAACCTTCGGGCGAGCCGGAACATTTTATCCTTTGCAGGGTTTATTATATCAAGAAACTCTTTTTGTGTCATGCTATTTTTGGTCGGTTAGTAAGCACTCTTACAATTTTACGACGATTAGGAAATAGTTTTGTTACAAGAAATTTTGAAATAACAGTAATCTGTTTAATTTTAGCAACTTTATAACCAAATTCAAATTATGAGAATTAATAAATTTTTATTGCTCTTCCTTTTTAGCGGCCTTTTGTTTACTTCCTGCTCAAAAGACAATAATGACGTTATTGACGACGAGGTAACCACAGACCCGGAAAACCTTGAAATAGAAGAGTTTGTCTACAGAGGAATGAACAATATCTATCTTTATAAAAACCAAATCCCTGAACTGGCAGATAATTACTTCAGCAATGGGGAAGATCTTAACGAATTCCTCGCGAGCTTTGATGGCCCTGAAGATCTTTTCTACGAGGGATTGGTGGCAGATGAAGACCGTTTCAGCTACATTACTCCAGATTATATTGCCCTGGAGAACAGTTTTAGCGGTATTAGCACCACCACAGGTGTAGATTACCGTCTTTACAGGTTTTCCAATTCCAATGATCTTTTTGGGCTGGTAAGGTATATTATCCCCAACAGTAATGCGGTTGGAAAAGGTATAGAAAGAGGTGATCTTTTTACCCAAATTAACGGGCAGGATCTTACTATAGATAATTACACCACTTTGCTGAACAGCGATGAAATAACTTTTCACCTGGCTAGTATTAGTAACAGTACAGTATCAGAAACTTCTGAAACTGTAACCATAACAAGCCAAACCCTTACTGAAAATCCTATATTAATTAATAAAACGCTGGATGTTGATGGCATGAAGGTTGGGTACATTATGTACAACAGTTTTATTGCTGATTTTGATGATGAACTGAATGCCGCTTTTGCTGAATTAAAAGCTGAAGGAATTTCTAAACTTATCCTGGACCTTAGGTACAATGGAGGCGGAAGAGTAAGTTCTGCCACTAGATTGGCCAGTATGATCACCGGCCAGTTTGATGGAGAAATTTTTGCTAAAGAACAATGGAATGAGAAATATCAAAACCTTTTTGAAAGTCAAAATAATGGAGAAGATTTGAATATTAGATTCACAAATGAAATAGACGATGGAGAGCTAATCAACAGCCTTAATCTTAATGATATTTATATTATTACCTCTTCTTCTTCGGCTTCTGCCAGTGAACTGGTGATTAACGGGCTTAAACCTTATATTGATGTAGTTCAGGTTGGGGATACCACCACCGGAAAATCCCAGGCTTCTGCCACTTTATATGACAGCCCTGATTTTAAAAGAACCCACGCGAATCCTAATCATACTTATGCTATTCAACCTCTTATATATCATTCTGTTAATGCTAAAGATGTTTCGGTGCCCTTTAACGGGATAATTCCTGAAGTAGCCATTGAAGAAAACATTACCAATCTTGGTGTTTTGGGAGATCCTTCAGAACCATTATTATCGGCAGCTTTGGATGCGTTAAAAGGTACGCGGAGATTTTATCCTGAAAGAAATCATGACTTCAGGGAGTTTAGTGAATCTGGGGTGAAGGAGCCTACATACAAGCGCATGTATATAGACGAAGTACCATCGGTACCAGAAAAAATAATTGAGTAAGCATATTTAATATTCCAAATTTTTTAAATCAACAGAACCTTCGGCAATTCCCGAAGGTTCTTTTTTTCAGCCTTGCCCACAGTCTTTGCTAAACGTCTAACAGCCGGTTTAATGGACAAAAATATCATCTAAGGATCACAAATATTCCCCGTTAATTCATGGATTACCTTTTTTAAGGCTAAAATTTATTTTAAATTCACTATTCTTTTCAAGAATAGTAAAGGCACCATAATCCCAGGTAAAATTAAGCCACTCATAATTTTCTCCTATATTTTCATCTGCGGAAGGTTTTACTTTAAAAAGAACTGCTGTTTATAGCGATGAAGTTATTTATTCAAAAAATATCTTTTTTCCTACTTTCAGGTTGCCCATTTATTTTTTTTGCTGAAATACTTTTTTCTACAGAAACTTCCGAAAAAATTATTATAAGCCTCCCAAACCCGGTAATAATTTTTCATAAAAACTTCTTCTCAAGGGGTTCTTATTTTACTTATATTCAATCAATTAATTTCCCGAAAAATGAAGATCATAAAAATATTTCCTCTGGAGCACCGCAAAGACCTGCACTTAGGCATTTCTTTTATCTATGATGATAAAATGAGGAATCATCTTGTAAGCCTGCCAGGGGTAAAATGGAGTAATACTAAAAAGGTGTTTTATTTCCCTTACAGCGAAGATGCTAAATCTATTTTGCTAAAGCACCTCCGTGGCACCGGCTGGTACATAGATTTCTCACGTGTGGACGAAGATGAATTTAAAAGGAGGAATGAGGAGAAAAATCCTGAACAGGAACATCTTAAAATTTTGAAAGAATTTGATTCTTACCTGCGGGGAAAAAGATATAGCGAAAGCACTGTAAGAACCTATTATAGCTTTTTGTACAAGTTTCTAATGTTTCATAAAGCTCCTCTCGAAGACCTTAAAAACAGGGATATCGAAATTTTTATGGAAAAGGTAATCGCTAAAAAAAATTATGCAATTAGTACACACCGACAATGTGTAAGTGCCTTCAAGCAATTTGTTGAACTTTATGGATTTGCAGCTGTACATCCAGAAAAAATTCCGCGCCCAAAGAAAAGCCGGACCTTGCCCCGGGTGTTATCACAAAAGGAGGTGATCAACCTTCTTATTGCCACAAGAAACCTAAAGCATCGTATGGTGCTCGCCGTTATCTACTCATCCGGTCTCCGCATTGGGGAACTTTTAAAACTGAAACTAGAGGACATAGACATAGACCGAAAACAAATTTTTATTTCCCAGGCCAAAGGCCGAAAAGACCGGTATGTGGGAATGGCAGAAAGTTTTATTCCTATTCTTTTAAACTATCTTCAAACCTATAGACCTGCAAGATTATTAGTGGAAGGCCAGGATGGAGAAGCGTATAGTGCTTCTGCCGTAAGGTTCTTTTTGAAGGAATCCTGCAAAAAAGCAGGAATTGAAAAGCGCATAACACCACATACCCTCAGGCATTCCTATGCAACCCATATGCTTGAACATGGAGTTGGCCTAAGGCACATTCAGGAATTACTGGGCCATGCGAAACCAGAGACCACTATGATCTACACACATGTCACCCAGCAGGACCTGTTACAAATCAGAAGTCCGTTGGACACGGCTGTTTCTAACATCTTGAAATCTGGTAAAGAGGAGGAAAACCTGCGTTTATCCCGAAAATGATATGGTTAAAAGTGTATATTTGGCGTGATATAACGA
>NZ_JAVRHQ010000032.1:0-44160 GCF_031846485.1 Autumnicola tepida | reverse complement strand
TATTTTAAACTTTGCAGCCGCATCTATTCTGGACTTTAAGGAGCCAAAGTCAAAAATGAAGGGGGCTTTTTCTACTTTACTCCAGCAAACTCCCTCCCGCACCACTTTTATTCCCAAAGAGAAGAGCAGGGCGTAATCTTCTTCGCACCTTACATCATGTTCGGTTTCTTCCAGTAGATTAATTCGTCTCCCTGTACGGTTAATATGATCGGCGCACTCGAAGCCACCCATAAAGAAGCTTTTAAAACCTTTGAACTGCCTGCTTTTCATTCCTGAATATTCTCTTTCGTTTTTTCCTTCCTTCCAGGCTTTTAAACAAATCAAGGGCATTTTTAAAGGCCTGGTCCATATTGAAATACTTATAATTTGCCAGTCTTCCTACAAAATAGATGTTTTTCAATCCTTCAGAATCCCTGCGGTATCTTTCATAAATTTCCCGGTTTTTTTTATTGGGAACAGGATAATATGGCTCTCCGCTATCCACAGTATATTCTTTAACAATAGTGGTTTTTTTGGATTGCTGATTTCCAAAATGTTTGTATTCAATTATGCGGGTAAAATCCACCTCGGTTCCCGGGTAGTTTACTACGGAATTCTCCTGGTAATATTCCTGATTTACCGTTTCACTTACAAAGTTGATGGAGCGGTATTCCAGTTTGTCTTCCAGGCTGTGTTTAAATTCGAAAAACCTATCGATGGGCCCTGTGTAAAAAAGTTTTGAATAGCCAGTTATTTTATCCTTAACATCAAAATAATCGGTATTTAATTCTACATGAATATTGGGATGTGAGAGGAGCTTTTCAAATAATTTGGTATATCCATTTTTTGGAAGAGCCTGATATTTATCTGAAAAATAGCGGTTATCGTAATTGGTTCTAACCGGAATGCGGTCTAAGACAGAAGCGTCCAGTTCTTCAGGAAATTTATCCCACTGCTTTTTAGTGTAATGCCTGAACATTTTTTCGTATAATTCCGGTCCTACTCTGGCAAGAACGGCTTCTTTTCCATTTTTGGGATTGTCAGTATGAACTCTATTCTTTTCCAGCCAATCCTTCATTTGTTCTTCCGAAGAAATTTTAAGATCGAAGAGCATGTTCACGGTTGTAATATTAACCGGAATGGGAACAAGTTTTTCATCGACTTTCGCCAGGACCTTATGCTCCCATGCATACCATTCGCTAAACCTATTTACATAGTTCCATACCCCTTCCTCGTTGGTATGAAACAGATGAGCGCCATATTTTGAAACCAGGATTCCGTTTTCATCAATATAATCGAAACAATTACCGGCAATATGTGGGCGCTTTTCCAGGATGAGCACTTTTTTGCCCCGTGTGGCATATCTTTCAGCTAAAACAGCTCCAGATATTCCCGCGCCAATAATTAAAATATCCACCTTCATTTTACCTTGCTTTTAATAATTTCTTCCATTTGCGCTGCAGTGCTGTCCCACGAAGTCTTACTGAGTATTTCCTTATAATCTGCTGAAAAATCTTTAGGATCTTTGAGAATGTTTTTAATAGCATTTGCAAACTCTTCGGCACTGGCGATAATAGGAATGCAGTTGCTGTAATCCCGCATAATGTCTTTAATTGCTGTTGAAATTATAGGTTTTCCTGCCGCCATATATTCTAATGTTTTTGTCGGGCTAATAAATTTTGTAGAGTCGTTTAGGGCGAATGGCATCATAGCGATGTCAAATGTTGCCAGGTAAACAGGAAGAGAGTTGTAAGGCTTCATTCCCAGGTAATGTATGTTTTCTTCCCTCGGCAAATCTTCTTCCTGGATTTTAGCCAAAGGGCCAACCATGATAAAAGCAATTTCTGGAAGCAGTATTGCAGTCTTCTGAAGTAAATCCAGGTCAATCCGTTCATCTATAACCCCGCAATAGCCAACCATAGGAGAATTTATTTTCTGAAGATCCTCAGGACTTAAAGATTTCTCCTGACTTGCTTTCCGAAAATGCTCCTGCTCTACAGAACTTGGAAAGCAGTGAACATTGTTGTGGCTTTTATGCTTCGATTCATATAAAGATTTTCCACCGGTAAAGACAATATTAGCTTCGGACAGCAGGAACTTCTCCTGGTTTATAAGCTCAGATGGAGCGCCCTTAAAAAGAGAAAGTTCATCCATGCAATCGTAAATTACTTTATCAAACCTGAAATCGGTAAGCAATGGACTAAATGCGGCTGAATAAAACCACCCGACTGCTGTTGGGCCATTTTTTATTAGCGGTTTAAGAATGTTACTGATGGAAGGTATATCTGAGACCTTCGGCTTAAGAACATGTAAGTTTTGGTTTATTATTTCCAGTTCAAATGACTTTTCTTCACCTACATCAAAATGAACAGGTTCTTCTATAAACAAAATATGATAATTTGCAGATAAACGACTGATGATGTGTTGTGGTCGCTGATATACAAATCCCCATCTTAAATGGGAGAAAACCAGCATATCGTATTCAGTTTTTTTACCTTTTTCCTTTTCTTTATTAAAGCCGCTGGATTTTTTAAATTCTTGTTTTTGTGCAATTGAGCTCTTTTCCATAAATGGCAGTTTTACCATTAACCGTGTCTTTCCGGAAAAGGATATAGAACAGCCTTCCCGGAGTGCCGGTAATTCGATTAATAAAATGAGATTGATAAACTATTAAGAGCTAAATGAGGAGGTGCTCTAAAACTTATTAAATGTATAATGAGGAACTACAGCAGCAAAGTCCGTTATGAATAATTTAGCAAGCAATTTTGTAAATTTAACTCCTGAACTGGAATATCCTTTTTCAATTATGTAAATGGATGTCTAAACAGGCTGATGCGGGAGGTGGTAGGAAGAAATGAATATTTTGCAGGCGTGTTACAGGGAACTTCTCTCTTTAGATTATTCGTTATAAACTGCCTCATTAGAAATGAGCTCTAAAGACAATCAAATATTTGATAATCTGAATTTTATAAGAATAAGCCTTTTATTTTATCCCGTTTTTTCAGGTAAGTAAAAAGAAGGTAGCGCTATTTTATATTTTACAACCACCAGGCGGATAACAATTACGGTAAGAGAAGTAATAATATAAATTAAATCGTGATCTATGTTGTACCTATATAAAATTACGAATGCCACACCTCCAACCAGGCAGGCGGTCGCGTAAATTTCCCTTCTGAAAATAACAGGGATTTCATTACAGAGAATATCCCTTATTACCCCGCCAAAGGTCCCCGTCATAGCGCCAAGGGCAACAGAAATGATGGGATCCAGCTCATTTCTAATTCCTGTTTCTACTCCTGTAATGGTAAAAACTCCTAATCCAATGGTATCAAAGAGAAAAAGAGAACGCCTTAAATAATAAATTTTTTTGCGGAAGATAATGGCAAGAATCGTAAAAAGGCCGATGAGGTAAATGTAGATGGTATTTTCCATCCAGATAACCGGAGTGTTTCCAATAAGAACATCCCTAAGGGTACCGCCTCCAATTGCAGTCACAAACGCAATGATGAATACCCCGAACAAATCCAGTTTACGGTTCATTGCAGTAAGCGCTCCTGAAGTCGCGAAAGCCATAGTTCCCAGGATATCCAGTATATTAAATAAGCTTAGCTCCATCACCGGCAAAGTTACTTTTTATAGTGTAAACCCGAAGAAAGTAAGTTTTTTAATTAAAGCCAGACCAATTAGTAGCAATTTATGTCCTACAACTATTGGCAAATAATCAATCTTAATTAGTTTAAGCCTCGGGTTTTGTCTAAAGTTAGTATTTTTACAGTCCAAAATATTTTTGATATGAGCGATACACCTGAAAGAATAAAATGTTTAATTATAGGATCGGGACCTGCAGGATATACTGCGGCCATTTATGCTTCCAGAGCCGATATGAAGCCGGTGATGTACACCGGAATGGAGCCCGGCGGACAGTTGACCACTACTACTGAAGTTGACAATTTTCCCGGTTATCCTGAAGGAATTGATGGCCCCCAGATGATGGTAGACCTTCAAAAGCAGGCGGAGCGTTTTGGTACCGATGTAAGAATAGGAATGGTTACTGAAGTGGAATTCAGTAAAAAAGCTGGTGGAATCCATAAAGCTTGTATCGATAATTCCACATGGGTGGAAGCAGAAACAGTAATAATATCTACAGGTGCAACCGCGAAATACCTGGGACTGCCAAGTGAACAGAAGTTAAGAGGTGGCGGTGTATCTGCCTGCGCGGTTTGTGATGGTTTCTTCTACAAAGGTCAGGATGTGGCAATTGTTGGTGGTGGGGATACTGCTGCTGAAGAGGCTACCTATCTTGCCAATATTTGCAATAAAGTGACCATGCTTGTGCGTAAAGATTACATGAAAGCCTCCAAAGCCATGCAGCACAGGGTGGAAACTACAGAAAATATTGAGCTGCGGTATAACACCGAAGTTGATGAGATTCTGGGAGACCAGGTAGTGGAAGGCCTTAGAATGGTGAATAACCAAACCGGGGAAAAAGAAGAGATTAAAATTACCGGCTTTTTTGTAGCTATCGGGCACAAGCCAAACACCGATATTTTTAAGGATTGGCTTGATATGGACGAAACCGGTTATATAGTGACTAAAAGTAAAACCACAAAAACCAATATTCCGGGAGTATTCGCTTCAGGAGATGTTCAGGATAAGGTTTACAGGCAGGCTATTACAGCAGCCGGCACCGGATGTATGGCTGCCCTTGACGCCGAACGTTATCTTGCCGAAATTGAGACGGAAGAAGATATTGAAAACGCGCAGACAAAAAAGGAAGCTGTTCAATAATCTCCCAGCCTGAAAATTGAAAATAAAAAAGTCCCATTGCGGGACTTTTTTGTTTTTATAGCGCTACTTCTTCCGAAGAACATTTTTCTTCCGGAATAACTTCAACCGTGGCAGTTCCTTTTTCCGAAGAAGTTTGATGAGAACTTTCGGCAGGAACTTCCAGGATTAATGACATCAGAAAAATAATAATAAGATTGATGAGATTGCTCATGATTACTGAATTGAATCGGTTGTTGTAGTATCTTCCTCTTCCGCGTTCGCAGATTGGACATTGGGAGTATTATTTGCTGAGTTTTTCTGAATCTGAATATCCACACCATCCCTGTTTATATTAACTTTGGCGTTGTAGTCATCTTCTTCATTCCACTCATCACTTTCCCATTCTTCAGAATTTGTTTCATCATTAAAATCTGTTTGCTCCACAGGGCAATTATGGCAAATCGTGGCGCCATCAATTACTTCAAGAAACCTTTCCTGGTCTGCTCTTCTAAAAATATTGTCACTCTCATACCTGCTTACATAGGCACTTGCCCCGGAATCTACGTATAGTGTTGCCCCTTCAGGTACATAAAGGCTGATTTCAACCTCCTGGTTCCGGAATTTATTCTCTAAATCGGAAGTGAGGTAACTATCCAGTTGAAGCTCATTCCCCTGGAGTGACATGTCATAATTTATATTTTGAGCTCTAAGATTGGCATCTTCAAAATCTCTTCCTTCAGCAGATTTTAAGATTTCTATTCTGGCAAGGGAATCCCTCGTAGATTTAATGCTTAGCCATACACGATCTGAAAACAACATTTTTTGACCATTTTCATCATGCCTTATTTTAAAATCGCCACCGCGATAAAAACTACTGGAAAAATTATTTGTATTCCGCATGCTTACAAAAAGAGTGTCCTGTTTATTTATATTAAGGCTTTGGCTCACCACGGTTTCCCCGTCAAAAGCCGTATTTGTAGCTTGCTGAATAGTAATTACTACGGCCCCGATAAATGATATTATCCAAAGCCCAAGCAACACAAGTTTCGCGGTTCTTCCTATAGATCTCAGGTTGGGCACCAGGATTTTCAAGCCCAAAATGAACAGGAAGAAACACGGAATCGCAGCGAGAAAAAATGCAATTATGGAAATTAACCAAAAAGGACCACCACTCACTGCCATTTCTACATAATCAATCCAGGGAGTATCAATTAGTCCAAATATCCCCACGGTGAACAGGCCTATAAAAAGACCTATTAAAATTACACCTGCAAAAAGGAGAAGTATGATCCCGATGAATTTTACAAAAACATTAAGTAAAACTTTAATAATATTGCCTATTGCCGAGCCGGCAGAGCTTGCGCCAGACCTGGCTTTGTCTCCGTATTTCTGGTAATCTACATCCTTCATTTTACCGGTAACATTGTCGAAGCCTTCGCGAATTTTTTTTTCAATGTTACTAATGGTCACTTCTTCGCCTTCCATGGCTAGGCGGTCTGCAGTGGTTTTAGCTTCGGGTACAAAAATCCACATTGCGATATAGATCAAAATAAAGGCTCCGCTGGTAAGGAATGTAAGGAAAACCCATAACAGCCTTATCCATATAGCCTCTATTTCAAGATAATGGCCCAGCCCGGAGGAAACCCCGCCAATGTATGAATGTTGTGTATCCCTAAAAAGTTTCCTGCCCTTAATTGTTTTACGGGTGCTGCTTTCATATTCGGGTTCGTCTTCAAAGATTTCTTCATCTACCATGTAATCTTCTGGCTGGCCCATGATAGCGATAACTTCTTCCACTTCTTTTAAACTTACCACCTGGCGCTTATCCCTGATTTTTTCAGTGAATAATTCAGCAATACGGGCTTCAATATCTGCTATAATCTCATCATTGCCCGGCGTATTGGTGAAAGAGCGTTTAATAGCCTCCAGGTAATGTTGCAGTTTGGTGTACGCATCTTCATCTATATGAAAGAAAACGCCGGCAAGATTTATATTGACTGTCTTATTCATGATTTTTCTTTTTTTGAGTGGTTACGATTGTCACGGCTGTTTGTAGCTCGTCCCAGGTAGTGGTTAGTTCTTTTAAAAATAATTTCCCCGTGTCGGTTAATCCGTAATATTTACGTGGGGGGCCGCTGCTGGATTCTTCCCAGCGGTAGGAGAGAAGGCCCGCGTTTTTAAGCCGGGTAAGTAAAGGATAAATAGTTCCTTCTACTACCAGTAACTTAGCGTCTTTCAGGGTCTCCAGGATTTCAGCCACATAGGCGTCTTCATCCCGCAGGACAGAAAGGATGCAATATTCCAGCACACCTTTACGCATTTGTGCCTTGGTGTTTTCAATCTTCATAATGTCTGATTTTGAATTTTGTTAAACTGTCCATTTTTTGATTGATGGTTTTATAATTGAAAATTTGATGATGCATTTTCAGTAGCCAGTTTTTCAGGCCATATTTTTATTTTATAAAGTTGATGCATAGCGGGTATTTGTACAGTTCGCCTTCACTTGCTTTTAAGCTCGCGCTTATCACCGCATAGATTTCCAGTACAAAGAGCCCCAGGATTAATGTTCCAAAAGTCCCGGCAACTACGATTAATGGGATAAGATCCTGAAAATTCTCTGTATGTATATGGTCGTTGTATAGATGTAAAGGAGTATCAAAACTTAAATTCAGTCCCATAATTAGCAGAATGGAAAGCCCCAGTAAGCCTAAAAGAATAAAATAGAGGAAGATGCTTATCTGGAAATTTATGGCATTTCTGCCATGACTATCTACAAACGCGTCCTGCTTTTTTACCAGCCATAGCAAAAGTGGGAAGAGAAAGTTTCCAAACGGGAAAAGGTATTTGGAGAATACCGATAAATGGATAAGCGTTGCCAGTGTTTTATCCTGATGTAATGCCTGTGAATTCATAACCTATTAATTTCTAATACAAATATATGGTTAAAAGCAGGTATTTTGCAAAGCATAGTACCTTAATTTAACTTTTATTTAAGATTTAAGGTTTTCCCTGAGTTTCATTTATTTTGGGTACATTTAATAAAATAAGAAGCTATATGAAGTTCACTCCCGCTAAACTTAATTCTTTTTTAATGCTGAAGTTACCCAGCGCATGGCTATGCGGAGTGCGCGTTAAGAAGATAGAGGAAGAAACTTGTACGGTGAAGGTGCGGCATCGCAGGATCAATCAGAACCCCTTTAACTCTATGTATTTTGCGGTTCAGGCTATGGCAGCAGAACTTAGCACGGGAGCCTTGGTTATGTCTAAAATTCAAAAGAAAAACCAAAAGATTTCCATGCTGGTAGCCCAAAATAATTCTTCATTCTCCAAAAAGGCAACCGGGAAAATAACTTTTTCCTGCCATGACGGACAAAAGATTGAGGCTGCAATTCAGCGTACGCTGGAGACCGGCGAGGGGCAAACCTTCTGGATGACGAGCAAAGGCTATAATGAAGAAGGAGTGGAAGTTTCCAGTTTTAACTTTGAATGGACGGTGAAAGTGAAGGGAAGTTAGGATTTAGCGGTCTGGAAGTTAGAATGAACAAAGGACTGATCTCTGTCATACTTTCTGCGATAACCTGCGGGAGAGTTTTAGTGAAGAGTGAATGGGTTATAAAAAATGGAAAGCCTTCCACTTTTGGAGGTGAGGTGGCCGAACATCTGTAACATCGGGCGCAGTCGTGATGCTCCAAACCTCCATCCAAGAACTCCGAACTATACTGTTTTCTGCACGACTTCAAAAACCCTCTGCCCGTCGCATTTTAAAGTTTTTGAAGGATACTTCAGCAGTAAAGCGTAATCGTGAGTGGCCATTAAAATGGTGTTTCCGTTTTTGCTAATTTCCTGCAGCACTTCCATAACTTCCACAGAGGTCTGCGGGTCCAGGTTCCCCGTAGGCTCATCGGCAAGAATGAGCTCAGGATCGTTTAGCAGCGCCCGGGCAATTGCCACACGTTGTTGCTCCCCACCGGAAAGCTGGTAAGGATATTTAAAGCCTTTGGTTTTCATGCCCACTTTATTCAGCACCTCTTCAATGCGCTTTTCCATCGCAGATTTGTCTTTCCAGCCGGTGGCCCTTAAAACAAACTGCAGGTTATCGTTTATATTTCTATCGGTAAGCAGCTTAAAATCCTGGAAAACCACCCCTAATTTGCGCCGCAGGTAAGGAATTTCCTTTTCCTTTAAGGTGCGCAGGTTAAAATCAACAATATGGCCTTCCCCTTCAGTTAAAGGTAAATCCCCGTAAAGCGTTTTCATAAAACTACTCTTGCCGGTACCGGTTTTTCCGATGAGGTAGACAAAATCACCTTTATTTACGGTTACATCTACTTCAGAAAGGATCAAACTTTCACGCTGATAAATGGCGGCGTTTTTTAATTCCAGGACGGCTTGAGACATAAATAGAAATGCTAGATTATGGTGTAAAATTATCGGTAAATATACATTTTTCAAAAAGTGCCGGTTTACTTTTTTTCATATTAACATAATTATAGGCCACTTTCATCGTTATTAAAATAAGCATTAAATTATCTTTGAACTTCAATCTAAACATATATAAATGACACCTGGTAAATCTCTCCTCATTGTTGTTTTACTATCCCTCTCATTTAAAGGTATTTCCCAGCAATCTGCTACTTATACCAATGAATTAGCCGATTTTAACCGTGCGCTAGAGCTCTATAATAACCAGCAGTTTTTGGCGGCCCAAAATCTTTTTGATGAAGTTAAAGATGAAACTGAAGACGAAAAAATTAAGGCCGATGCTGCATATTATATAGCCAACGCCGCGGTAAGATTAAACCAGCCTGGAGCAGACCGCCTTATGGAGCGATTTGTAACGCGTTATCCTACCAGCACCAAAACCAATTCGGCTTATCTTGACGTGGCAGATTATTACTTCAACACAGGAAAATACGCTCTTGCCAGGAAATGGTACGATAAGGTGGATGAAAATGCCATGGGCCGTAAGGAAAGGCAGCGGTATTATTTTAACAACGGCTATGCCTATTTTCGAACCAATAATTATGAGGAAGCGCGAACATATCTGGAACGGGTGAGGGATTCTAAAGAATACGGTTCACAGGCCAAATATTACATCGGTTTTATGGCTTATGAAAGTGATGATTACGAGGAAGCCAGTGAGAATTTTGAGCAGGTTCAGGATAATTCCCGGTATAGCGAAGACCTTTCCTATTTCCAGGCAGATATGAATTTCAAATTAGGGAATTTCCAAAAGGCGATCGATTTAGGAATGGAACAACTTCCAAAATCCAACCGCCAGGAAAAATCCCAGCTGAACAAAATTATAGGAGAGAGTTATTTCAATTTAGGTAAATATGAAGAAGCGATTCCTTATTTAAAGGAATACCAGGGCCTTCGCGGAAAATGGAATAATACCGATTATTACCAGTTAGGTTACGCCTATTACAAACAGGGCGATTATGAAAAGGCCATTTCAGAATTTAATAAAATAATAGACGGAAATAATTCCATCGCCCAAAATGCCTATTATCACCTTGCGCAGTCTTACCTTAACCTGGAGCAGAAGCAACAGGCGCTGAACGCTTTCAAAAATGCCAGCGAAATGCCTTTTGATGCTAAAATTCAGCAGGACGCGCTCCTGAATTATGCAAAACTTAGCTACGAAATTGGAAACTCTTACGAGAGCCCATCACAGGTGCTGCTAAATTATCTTGAAAAATATCCCGATGCTGCCGAAAGACAGGAAGTGGAAACCTTACTTATAGATTCTTTTATTACTACTAAAAATTATGAAGAAGCTATGCGTTTGCTGGAAAATAACAGGAATTTCAGCGATAAGCAAGCTTACCAGAAGGTCGCTTATTATTACGGACTGGAACTTTACGAAGAGGGCGATTATTACAAGGCAATAGAAATGTTTGATAAAGCCTTAAATGAACCACGGGATCCCGCTATTACTGCTAAATCTACTTTTTGGAAGGCAGAGAGTGAATTCAATGTTAACCGTATAGATGATGCGATTATTGGCTATAAGGAATTTGGCGGAATGACTGCTGCCCGCGGTACCGAAGAAATGAAAAACCTGGATTATAATATTGGTTATGCCTATTTCAAAAAGAACGATTATGCCCAGGCGACCAGTTACTTTAAACGATATGCTGAAAACACCGGGAATGATAATGCCAGGAGGGATGATGCATGGTTAAGGCTTGGTGACAGCTATTTCGTGAACAGCCAGTACTGGCCCGCCATGGAAGCTTATAATAAAGCGATTGCGAATAATGTGAGCGACAGTGATTATGCAGCTTTTCAAAAAGCAATAAGCTATGGATTTGTAAACCGTAATGAAACTAAAATTGAGGAGCTGAATAACTTCATTAGTAAATATCCACGTTCCCCCTACCGCGATGATGCCCTTTTCGAGTTGGGGAATACCTACGTAGCAATGGAGAATACCCAGCAGGGAATACAGGCTTATAACCGCTTGATAAGGGACGTGCCGGGAAGTGCTTTTGTGCCAAAGGCGATGCTACGGCAGGGATTGATTTATTACAATTCCAATGAAGGCAACAAAGCCCTGGAACGTTTGAAAAAAGTAGTTTCTGACTATCCTAATACGCCTGAAGCAAAACAGGCTGTTTCCACCGCAAGAAACGTTTACGTGGATTTGGGAAGAACAGACGAGTATGCGAGTTGGGTGAGAAATATAGATTTTGTTGAAGTTACAGATGCCGATCTTGATAACACCACCTATGAATCTGCGGAAAACCAGTATTTGAACAATAAGGCCGATCAGGCAATTAACGGATTTGAAAAATACCTCAGGGATTTTCCTAACGGGATTCATTCCATCAACGCGCATTTTTACCTGGCCCAGCTTTACTTCCGCCAGGGGAATAAAGACAAATCCATGAGCCATTACCGTTATGTGGTGGAAAGGCCCGGGAACGAATTTACCGAACAGGCGCTGGCAAGGCTATCCCAGATTTATCTCGAAAAAGGGAATTACGCTGAAGCCACTCCGCTCCTGGAAAGGTTGGAAAAAGAAGCAGATTCCCAGGAAAATGTGGCCTATGCCCAGTCTAACCTGATGAAATCCTACTACGAAGCAGGAAATTTTCAAAAAGCCGAAGCTTATGCTGAAAAAGTACTGAACAGCCCAGGCGCTGAAAAACAGGCGAAAACGGATGCGCAGGTGATAATCGCCAGGTCTGCAATGAAGGCGGGAAATGAAAACCGGGCGAAAACCGCTTATGCCGAAGTTCAAAAAACAGCTACAGGCGAGTTGGCTGCAGAAGCGCTGTATTACGATGCTTACTTCAAGAACAAAAATGGAAATTATGAAGCTTCGAATGCCGCCATTCAGATTTTGGCAAAGGATTTTTCTGGCTATAAACGCTGGGGCGCAAAAGGCCTGGTGCTTATGGCCAAAAATTTTGACAAGCTTGGAGATGCTTACCAGGCAACATATATTCTGGACAATGTAATTAAGAACTTTAGCAACTATCCTGAAATTGTTTCTGAGGCTAAAGCCGAGTTGGCCAGGATTAAAACTCAGGAAGCCAAAACCAACTCTTCCGTAGAAAATAATTAATCAACTAAACCTAATTTAAGAAATCCCTATATGCGAATTTTCTCAAGCACGGACCTCGCCCTAAGATTACAAGGTTCCAATAGCTTTAAATCCGGCCCGGACCTTAAAGCTTTTAAACATCTGGCAGGAATAAAAATGAGCCTGTTTTTAGTCTTGTTTTTGTCCGGCAGTGTTCTTTTTGCCCAGGATCCTATTGGCAGTGAAACCGTAACAGTTGTAAAGCCCTATTCCCCATCTGTGCGGGACGCGTCAAAAATTAAACAAATGCCGGGCAGGGCAGATTCAGTGAATTTGGCCAAGAAAGAAGTAAAATACAGTATTTTCTCTGTACCTGTGGCTTCCACTTTTACTCCGGCCAAAGGACGGGCAACAACGGTAGAAAGAGAAAGGCCGCCTAAGGTATTTAACAATTACGCCACCCTTGGTTTTGGAAATTACTCTAATGTGCTGGCAGAATTTTACAGCAACCTGGAGGTAAACAGGACCGATAACTTTGGAGTTTTTCTCACCCATAATTCTTCCCAGGGAGGCATTGAGGGAGTTCGCCTGGACGATAAATTTTATGATACGGAATTAAACCTTAGCTATACCCGTAGAGACCGGGACCTGTCCTGGAAAACAGAAGTCGGCGGCCAGCACCAGCTCTTTAACTGGTATGGTTTGCCTGAAAGTCCTGCACTTACCGATGCCCAGGTGCTGGAGATAGATCCGCAGCAGAACTATTTTTCGGTTTATGCAGGTGGGGAAATTGAATTGTACGATTCTTTTTTTGACAGGGCAAAAGCAAAATTCCGCCATTCCGGGGATTCCTATAGTTCTTCAGAAAACCAATTTGACGCTACAGCAGCTTTTGAAGCTAACATTGCCGGCGAGCTTATTACAACAAATATTACTGCAGATATTGTAAATGGGAGTTTTGATAAAGCTTTTTATGGCAGCAACGGTTATGACTATACTTTTATGAACTTTGGGTTAAACCCCAGTTTACTGGTGTTGAGGGATGATCTTACCCTTAATTTAGGAATCGCTTTTTATTATAGCCTTGATACCCAGAATTCTGACAGTAATTTTTATCTCTATCCAAAAATTACGGCCAGTTACGAGCTTGCCGGAGATATGCTTACCGCTTACGGAGGGATAGAAGGTGAGCTGGAGCAGAATACTTATTACGATTTCTACCAGGACAATCATTTTGTGTCCCCAACTTTAGCCATTCAGCCCACAGATACTGAATATGATGCTTATGTGGGGGCAAAGGGCAGGCTTACCAATAGTCTGGGCTATAATGCCAGGGTGAGCTATTCTTCGCAGTTTAATAAAGCCATGTACAGAAGAAATCCTTATGCCATTGGGGTGACTGAAGAGGATTATGCCTACGGAAATTCTTTTGAGGTGGTTTATGATGATATCAATACCTTTTCTTTCTATGGGGAGGTTAATGTAGATGTAAACCGAAATTTTACACTCTCTGCAAATGCTGAAGTTTTTAGCTATTCTACTGAAGAAGAAGTTGAGGCATGGAACCTGCCGCAGCTTACAGCGGCTTTAACAGCAGATTATCAGATCACCGAAAAATGGTACACCGGTGCGAATATTTTTTACAGGGGAGAACGGAAAGACCTTTCACGCACCGTGATCACAAATCCTGTTAACCCGGAACAAAATGAGGTGGTGACGCTGGATGGCTATTTTGATTTAAACGCGCATCTTGGCTACAGGTTTAATGAGCAGCTTTCCGCTTTTATAAAAGGCAGTAACCTTCTAAATAACAATTACGAGCGCTGGATGAACTTCCCCGTGCAGGGAGCACAGTTCCTGGCAGGAGCTACTTATAAATTCGATTTTTAATAAATCTTTGGAAATTAAAAAGAGCCTGAAAAATTCTATCAGAAATAGAACTTTTCAGGCTTTTGCCATTTATTGCACATTGTAAAACTAAAATTTTAGCAGGTTCCAATTCCCTCAAAGCTGGTATCTTTTAGACAGGTTTTAATCTCCTTTTTAAACTGAAAAAATAAAATAAACAGGTAGCTCACTTTTTGAAGCTCTGTCGTAACTAGTGTCATTATCAATCTTGCAGCTAAGCGGTCATAAATCTTAGCCTTAGAATTTTATTTTTCAGAAAACCTTATCTTCATCAATTATACGACTTAACAATTACTAAACATTCAAGATTCAAATTTAAAGTAATATTGCATCCTGAAATCAAAGAAGTGAAACTTCGCATTACTGAAATTAATTCATAGATGGCAAAAAAATTCAGGCGTACTAATCGCGACCGTCCCTACCTGAACATTCTTGATTTTATTGTTGAAGAAAAAACCTTTCTCGCTATTGTTATTGGCGGGATTATCCTGGCCGGTATTTTTACAGGAAACACCCGGGCTGCCATGTGGCTTGGGTTCTTTTTTGCTGCCTATGCCACTGTAGCAAACGATAGTATCCAGTCCCTGGGAACTTTTATTGAAAGTAATAAATCCAAACCATGGTGGATTTTGTGGCTTTACGTGGGGACGATTTTTCTTGGAGTGGTAACCTTTAGCTGGTTTTATTTTAATGGGGACGTCACCTATCAGCGGCTTTTAAATCCCGATGGCACTACGGCTTATCCCCACCCGGAGAGCTTTAGTTTTTTCCAGATTATCGCACCCCTTATACTTTTAATTTTAACCAGGTTAAGGATGCCCGTTTCCACAACCTTCCTTATTTTAAGCGTATTTAGCGCAGATACTTCGGGAATAACTTCGGTGGTATGGAAGAGCTGGACGGGTTATATTATGGCATTTGTATTGTCTTTTCTGGTATGGTATTTATCTTACAACCTGATAAAAAAGTACTTTAAAAGCAGGAAATTCAGCAACAGCTGGACTATTGTTCAATGGCTGGTAAGCGGAACCCTATGGGGAGTCTGGGTGATGCAGGATGGCGCAAATATCGCGGTTTTCCTTCCACGAAGATTAGATGCTTTTCAATTTGGTATTTTTGCCACGACCATTTTTCTTGGCCTGGGATTATTGTTTTACCTTAGAGGAGATAAGATTCAGCAGGTAGTAAGTGAAAAAACCCGTATTTCAGATATTCGTGCGGCAACCCTTGTAGATTTAATTTACGTGGTAATGCTTATCTATAAACTCTTTATTAGTACCGTGCCAATGAGCACCACCTGGGTTTTCCTGGGGGTTATTGGTGGCCGTGAGATTGCTATTAGCCTTGCCCGTAAGAAGAAAGGCAAGAAACATCGCAAGAAAGCGGGGAAGATGATTTTTAAAGATTTTGCCTACGCGATGATAGGTCTGTTTGTTTCGGTAGCCCTTGCTGCTGCGGCCAATCCAGATATCAGGCATGCTGTTTGGGAAGGCCTGGGTCTTACATAAAAGCTTCTGAAAAAACTAATTATAATCCAAAATGTGCCTTTCCTGAGGTGCATTTTTTATTTTTACCTCAAATTCTGAAAAATGAAAAGTTATTTATTACTCCTTTGTTCCTGTTTAATCATGTTTTCCTGTGGCCAAAAGGAAAAGGCAGATCTGCTTGTTTTTAATGCTGAAGTTTATACCGTAGATGGCAACTTCAGCAAAGCAGAGGCTTTTGTTGTACGCGACGGAAAATTTATAGCAGTTGGCTCAACAGATGAGTTAGAGCAAAAATATGAAGCCGCCGATACTTATGATGCTGAAGGAAAGGCTGTTTATCCGGGATTTATTGATGCCCACGCGCATTTCTACAGGCTCGGCCTTCAGCAAAATAAAGTAGATCTTACCGGGACAGAAAGTTTTGATGAGGTGGTGGCGCGCATTGTTGAATTTCAGCAGAAAAGGGGAGTAGATTTTATTACCGGAAGAGGCTGGGACCAAAATGACTGGGAAGTTAAAGAATTTCCCACAAAGGATACGCTGGACCGGCTTTTTCCCGACACCCCCATTGCCGTAACGCGTATAGACGGCCATGCCCTTTTAGCCAATCAGGCTGCACTGGATGCTGCCGGGATTACTCCAAATACTCCCTATGAAGGTGGCGATATTGAACAAAAAAACGGCAGGCTTACCGGCATAATTGTAGATAATCCAATGGATCTTATAGCTAAAGCCCAGCCTGCACCTACTATTGAAGAGAAAATGACGGCTTTAATGGACGCCCAGAAAATATGTTTTGAATATGGGCTTACCACTGTGGATGATGCCGGGATAGATCGTGAAATTATTGAATTGATGGATAGCCTGCATAAAAGGGGGGATTTTAAGATAAGGATGTATGCCATGATCAGCAATTCCGAAGAAAACCTGGATTATTATCTGTCCAAAGGGCCTTATAAAACAGATCGTTTAAATGTGCGTTCAGTTAAATTTTACGGTGATGGCGCCCTGGGTTCCCGTGGTGCGGCGTTAAAGGAGGAGTATAATGACCGCCCCGGCCATTTTGGCGCGCTGCTTTCTCCCATAGAAGATTTCGAAGAAACAGCTGTTCGTATAGCAGATTCAGATTTCCAGCTGAACACCCATGCAATTGGGGATTCTGCAAATTACCTTGTGCTCAAAACTTACGACAGCCTGGTAGGTGATGCTGAAGACAGGCGGTGGCGCGTAGAACATTCTCAGGTGATTGATGAAGGGGATTTTAAATATTTCAGCAAAAATATTATTCCTTCCGTACAGCCAACGCATGCCACCAGTGATATGTATTGGGCTGAGGACCGACTTGGGGAAGAACGAATGCAGGGAGCCTATGCTTATAAAAAACTCCTGGATCAGGCGGGACTTGTAGCGCTGGGCACAGATTTTCCTGTAGAAGAAGTGAGCCCGTTCCTTACTTTTTATGCTGCCGTATCACGAAAGGATACCAAAAATTTTCCTGAAGGCGGCTTTATGAAAGAACAGGCACTTTCCCGCGAAGAAACATTAAAAGGAATGACCATCTGGGCAGCCTATTCTAACTTCGAGGAAAAAGAGAAGGGAAGTATTGAACCAGGTAAATTTGCCGATTTTGTTATTCTGAATGAGGATATTATGGAAGTTGAAGAGAATGAAATCCCGGGTCTAAAGGTTATTGGAACCTATGTAAATGGCGAAAAAGTATATTAGCTAATTCCACAACCTCTTTTGAGACTTTTAATGTTCTTTTTCTAAGAGAAAAGCGGTCCTGAATTTTAAACGATTATTAATTTTCATGTAGCCGTTGAGCTTCAGCCTTTAACCTTAATAAATTATTTAGGTATCTTTGCAATTCAATTAAAATTAAAAAAATGAACGACGGATTATATGCTAAATTTCATACCTCCAAAGGGGAGATTTTAGTAGAACTCGAATATGAAAAAACTCCCGGTACGGTGGGTAATTTTGTAGGCCTTGCCGAAGGAAATCTTGAAAATGATGCTATCCCACAGGGAAAACCTTATTATGACGGACTTAAATTTCACCGGGTAATTCCTGATTTTATGATCCAGGGCGGCGATCCGCAGGGAACCGGCAGCGGTGGCCCCGGCTATAATTTTGAAGATGAAATTCATCCTGAATTAAAACATGACGCTCCCGGGAAATTATCTATGGCCAATGCCGGGCCGGGTACCAATGGCAGCCAGTTTTTTATTACCCACGTGGAGACGCCATGGCTGGACGGGAAGCATACCGTGTTTGGAAATGTTGTGGATGGCCAGGAAGTGGTAAATAAAATCAAACAGGGCGATAAAATAGAGAAGCTTGAAATTATAAGGGAAGGCCAGGAGGCTGAAGATTTTAATGCTGTGGAAGCTTTTCGCCAGTTTAATGGTGCAAAAGCCGAGAGGGAGGCCGCGGCCAAAAAGCAACAGGAAGAACTGCTAGGGGAACTTTCCCAGGGTTTCGAAAAGACCGAAAGCGGACTGCGTTATAAAATCGAAAAAGAAGGAAACGGCATAAAGGCTGAAAAAGGCAAATCGGTCTCGGTGCATTATAAAGGAATGCTGGCAGATGGTACTGTTTTCGATTCTTCTTATAAAAGGAAACAACCATTAGAATTCCCTGTTGGTGTGGGTCACGTAATTGCGGGATGGGATGAAGGCATTTTAAAACTGAAGGTGGGAGACCAGGCGCGTTTTGTTATTCCTTCACATCTTGCTTATGGCGAGCGTGGTGCAGGTGGAGTGATTCCGCCAAACGCCGCCCTTGTATTTGATGTGGAACTTATGGATGTTAAATAAGATTTCTTCCCGAAAATTGAAGATTTGAACGTGCTGTGATTTCAGCACGTTTTTTTATCTTTAGGTATGACTTCAGAGCAATTGGAATTACTAAAATATCCCATTGGCAAGATGCAGTTTCCACAGCATCATGCTATGGGTTATTTTGAAGACTGGAAGCAGGAAATCGCCGATTTTCCGCAGCAGCTGGAAAACCTGGTAAAAAATCTTGAGGAATCCCAATTAAACACACCATACCGCCCGGAAGGATGGACGGTGAGGCAGGTAATTCATCATTTGGCAGACAGCCACATGAATGCCTATTTACGGTTTAAGTGGACATTGACGGAAGAGAACCCCTTAATAAAAGCTTATGATGAAAAAGCTTTTGCTAAACTGCCAGACAGCAGGAAAGCGCCGGTGCAAATTTCACTGGATTACCTGAAGGCACTGCACGTAAAATGGATTTACCTGATTGAAAATATGGCTGAAGCTGACTTTCAGAAAACCTTCAGGCATCCGGGAACCCAGGCGGAAATTTCACTCCTGAAATGCCTGGCCATGTATTCTTGGCACGGCCGGCACCATTATACGCATATTGAACATTTGCTGCGCCGAAGGGACTGGATCTAAAAACTGCATAAAACCTGTTGTTGCTAATTTTTGCTGAAGCAATTTCAGAATTTTATGCAGCCTTTAAATTCAGCGAAAAAGAATTGGGTTATTTCTTTTCAGGTTGGGGGGTCATCCTCAAATATGGTTTCACCTCTTTAAAACCTTTTGGGAAAAGCTCTTTGGCCTCATCATTAGATACCGCAGGGCTAATTACCACATCATCTCCCTCTCTCCAGTTAGCCGGAGTGGCCACTTTTTGGTATGCGGTAAGCTGCAGGGAATCGATCACCCTAAGCAGCTCATCGAAATTACGACCTGTGCTGGCAGGGTAGGTAATCATCAGTTTTATCGTCTTGTCTGGCGCGATCACATAAACCGATCTTACGGTAAGAGTATTATCGGCTTTGGGATGAATCATCCCGTAGAGGTTAGAAATTTTCTTGTCCTCATCGGCGATAATTGGGAAATTCACGTTGGTGTTTTGCGTTTCGTTAATATCCTGTATCCAGCCTTTATGAGATTCTACTCCGTCCACGCTCAGAGCCATCATCTTTACATTGCGCTCAGCGAATTTTTCTTTGTATTTCGCGGCAGTACCAAGTTCTGTGGTACATACCGGCGTATAATCTGCCGGATGGGAAAAGAGAATTCCCCAGCCGTCCCCTAAATAATCATAGAAATTAATTTTTCCTTCTGATGTTTCCGCATCAAAATTGGGGGCTTTGTCTCCTAATTTTAAATCGCTCATCTCTTTTATGTTTTTAATGTTCAGTAGATAAAATTAAAGAATTTTCAGCTTAGAAACCTAGTAGACCAATAGGAATATTATAACCGAAAATAAATATTATCAATTTCTAACGGAATTGTGCTGGTAAAAAGAGGCCCGGTTTTGTTATTTTCGTGGTAAAGCTCGATGTATGGAAATAAACTGGAAAGATTTTGAAAAAGTTGAAATGCGTGTGGGGACGATCATACAGGTAAACGATTTTCCCGAAGCACGTAAACCTGCTTACCAGCTAAAGATCGATTTTGGAGAAAAAATCGGACTTAGAAAAACTTCGGCGCAAATCACCAAAAGGTATAAAAAGGAAGAACTGCAGGGGAAGCAGATAGTGGCCGTGGTAAATTTTCCGAAGAAACAAATCGCCAATTTTATGAGCGAATGCCTGGTGCTGGGAGCTGTGGGGGAAGACAATGATATTGTGCTCCTAAGCCCGGATGCCAAAATTGAGAATGGGTTAAGGATTGGTTGAATGGGCCGCCGCGCATGAATGAGAAACGCAAGGCGGTTTATGAAAATTACAATCTTACTGCCAGGGAAACGTTCAGCAAATGGTAGTTTGTTTTATATTCAATAATATCGTTATAGGTAAGGCCGTCATAATTGTACCAGCCAAGGCTGTTTTCATTGGTAAGCTGGTTCCATTCATATCCAATTTTTAAAACAGCAGCATATTTTCCAACTTTTCTGCCTATACCTGCTTTCACGCCCGCCAGCATTCCGCCATGCTCTTTAAAATAGAAGCCCTGCGGACTATTCCCGTAAGCAGCTTCATTTAACTGGATTCCGCCGTTAAGTTCTGAAACAATCTTCCAGTTTTCAGAAATGTCCAGGTCGTAATTCAGCTTAATTATCATTGGTATCATAAGCTTGTCGTAATTTTCATTGGCCATATATGGATGGCCCTGGTCTTTTACAAAGTTGATACCTGAGCCCACTCCTGCAGAAAACGAATGATTAAACCTGTAATTAAGGCTAAAACCTATACCATAAACCGGCGCATCAAACCTGGAATTTTCGGGAACGTTTACAGTAATATTATCCTGGTATTGAATACTCCTCCTGGATTCTTTGCCTATGGAATATTTGGTTACAGCTTCGCCTTCCAGGTAAATCTTTTCCAGAAACTGGGCATTTAAGGAAGATGAAAAAATACAAAGGATGAGCAGCAGGAAGTAATTTCGTTTTGAATTTTTCGGTGCTTTCATAAGTAAAAAGATTGGGAATGGTTTCTTCTTAATTTTCAATTTATGGAAATATGGCCGGGAAAATGCTTATACGCAAGGCTTTTTCAGCTTGCACAAAAAAAATCAGCATAAAAAAACCGCCTGGAAAGACGGTTTCTAAATTTTTTCATTAAGCGGTTGGCTTAAATGTCATCAAAACTTACATCAGTAAAAGCTTTTGGAGACGCGGTAGCGGTTGCTCCGGCGCCAACTTCTTCCTTGTCTTCAGGATTAAAGTTTTTCTGATGGCGTTCGCTAATAACCTCTTCTCCTTTTTCTTCTAGGATAAAGTCGGTCATTTCCTGTAGAATCTCATTGAATCCAGCAAAATCTTCCTTGTAAAGGTAAATTTTGTGCTTCTTGTAGTGAAAAGAACCATCATCGTTGGTAAATTTCTTACTTTCCGTAATGGTCAGGTAGTAATCGTTAGCCCGGGTTGCCCTTACGTCAAAAAAGTAAGTCCTTCTTCCGGCTCTTAATACTTTAGAGAATATTTCCTCTTTCTCCATCATTCCCTTGTCGCTCATAAAATAGATTCTTTAGTTGTTTATTATGATGCTCAAAAATCCAAAAATTTTTAACATTTCCCAAAGAATTTTCACATTTCTTTTTCGTTCAACTGTTTTGCATAGAGTTCTTTATAGTATCCCTCCTGGTTTATTAATTGGGAATGAGCGCCTTGTTGCACTATTTTCCCGTCTTCCAGGATAATAATCTTATCGGCATTTTTCGCGGAAGAAATTCTGTGACTTACAATAATTGTAGTCTTATTCTGGGAAATTTTGAAAAGATTATTAAGTATTTCCTCTTCAGTTTCGGTATCTACGGCTGAAAGGCAATCGTCGAACAGCAAGATGGCAGGATTATGAATAATAGCCCTTGCAATAGAAACCCGTTGTTTTTGCCCCCCGGAAAGTGTAATACCTCTTTCTCCCAATACCGTATCATAACCTTTGCTGAAGCCGGTAATGTTTTTATGAACCGAAGCGTTTCTAGCTGCTTCATAAATTTCCTCATCGCTGGCACTGGTTTTCCCAAATTTAATGTTGTTCCTGATAGAATCACTAAAAAGAAAGGCATCCTGGGGAACATAGCCTATACTATTCCGAAGGCTTTCCAGGTTGAGTTCCCTAATGTTGGTGCCATCTATACTAATTTCCCCCTGGTCAACATCATAAAGCCTCCCGATAAGTTCCAGGACGGTAGATTTTCCGGCGCCGGTTTTACCAATTATCGCGAGTGTCTCTCCATTTTTCACTTCAAAAGAAACATTTTTTAAGGCGGTAATATTAGTATCGTCGTAAGTAAAACTCACGTTTTTAAACGCTATACTGCCGGCAATTTTATCGGGAGCCGATTTATGGTTCTTGATTTCAGGTTTTTGATTAAGAAATTCATTTATCCTTTCCTGCGAAGCTTCGGCTTGTTGGATAAGCGACGTCACCCATCCAATGGAAGCCACGGGCCAGGTAAGCATATTAACATAAAGCAGAAATTCCACAATTACGCCCAGGTTTTCTATTTCGCCGTTCAGGTATTTTCTTCCGCCAATATAAATCACCAGGATGTTGCTAATCCCGATAAGCAGCACCATAAGCGGGAAGAAAAAGGCCTGCACTTTTACAAGGTCTATGTTTTTATCGCGGTTTGTGTTTGAGAGTTCGGTAAAGTTGCGGTTGGTTTGCGGTTCAATTCCGTAGGACTTTATTACGGCAATTCCGCTAAAGCTTTCCTGGGTAAAGGTGTTGAGCCTTGAAAGATATTGCTGCACAACCGTGCTGCGCTTGTGAATGGCCACGCTAAGCTTATAAATGGCAAAAGAAAGTACCGGTAAGGGAATTACGGTAAAAAGGGTAAGTTCCGGCGCGGCCTCAATCATATAAATAAGTACAACAACTGTAGAAGTGAAAGTGGTAACGCTGTACATAATTGCCGGCCCCAGGTACATGCGCACTTTAGAAACATCGTCGCTAATCCTGTTCATAAGGTCTCCTGTACGGTTCTTTTTATAGAAGTTAAGGGAAAGGTCCTGGTAATGCCGGTACACCTCATTTTTAAGGTCATATTCCATATGCCTGGACACAACTATAAAAGTTTGGCGCATTAAAAAAGTGAGGAAGGCAGATATTAGCGTGGCCCCTATAATTAGCAGGATATTATAAACCAGTTCGCTGCGCACAAAGGAAACATCGGTTATTTCTCCTTTTACATAACCTTCAATTACGTTGGTGGAATTCCCTATTAGCGGGATATAATAAATGGCAAAAATGCGGGCAGCTATGGTAATAATGAGGCCGCTGATAAGCTTCCATTTATATTTTACAAAATATTTATTGAGGTGCCTGAGGTGTTTCATGCTAGTTAATGCTGTAAAATTGAGGATTTAATATTTTAACATCCTTTAAATAATAGATAATTAAAATATTGATTATTTTTGCCCTTCATTTTTACGGATTATTTAAAATAGATTTCTTAATATCTGAAAAAGTTATGCAAGTAGATGTGCTAAATGCTAAAGAACTTGAAAAAGCAGCGCCGGTATTCGGCCAGCTTTCCTTTGATAATCATGAGCAAGTGGTTTTTTGCAACGACAAAGATACAGGTTTAAAAGCAATTATTGGTATTCACAATACTGTTTTGGGGCCTGCTTTGGGCGGCACCAGGATGTGGAATTACACCAGTGAATGGGAGGCTCTAAATGACGTGCTGCGCCTGTCCCGCGGGATGACCTTTAAGAGTGCTATTACAGGCCTTAACCTTGGTGGAGGGAAAGCGGTGATTATTGGAGATGCCAAAACGCAAAAGACACCAGAGCTTATGCGCCGTTTTGGGGAATTTGTACACTCTTTAAGTGGAAAGTACATCACTGCAGAAGATGTGGGCATGGAAACAGAAGATATGGACACCATTAGAGAAGTAACACCTTATGTTACCGGAATTTCCGAAGCGAAAGGTGGTGCCGGGAATCCTTCTCCTGTAACCGCGTATGGAGTGTTTATGGGGATGAAGGCTGCCGCTAAATTTAAGTTTGGAGATGATAACCTCGAGGACAGGTCAGTACTCGTTCAGGGGATTGGTCATGTTGGGGAGACTTTAGTAGAGCACTTAACGCAGGAAGGCGCTAAGGTTTATATTAGCGATATTAATGAAGGCAGATTACAGGAAATCAGCAAAAAATATGGTGCGATAATTTTTGAGGAAGAAGATGTTTACAGCGCCAATGTGGATATTTATGCACCCTGTGCGCTTGGGGCCACTATTAATGATGACACCATAGAAAGGCTGCAGGCAAAAATTATTGCGGGTGCGGCCAATAACCAGCTGGCAGATGAAGTTTCCCACGGAAAAATCCTGCAGGAAAAAGGAATTGTTTACGCCCCTGATTTTCTTATTAATGCCGGCGGAATAATTAATGTTTATGCTGAATTGGAAAATTACGGTAGGAAGGAGATTATGCGCAAGACTGAAAATATTTATAATACCACCCTGCAGATCTTTGAAACGGCCAGGAAAAGGGATCTCACCACGCATTTTGCCGCGCTGGAAATCGCAAGGCAAAGAATTGAAGAAAGAAAAAATCTTAATTTGAAGTAGCCAATATCAAATTATTGATATTTTTGCAGGGCGAAAACAAGTGTTTTCGCCCTTTCTAATTCTAAAAGTTCTTTTACACTCATGTTGACAAGAAGACATATCCGGGTTAAAGTAATGCAATCTTTATACGCCTTTAACCAAAGCCAGAACGATAAACTTGCCACGGAAGAGAAATTCCTTAAAAAAAGTATGGAGGAGATGTACGATCTTTACCTGCTGCAGTTAAACCTACTCACTGAGATTAGAGGTAAAGCTGAAAACTTTATAGAAAAATCCCAGCAAAAACATCTTGCCACCCGGGAAGATATAGATCCCAATAAAAAATTTGTTGAAAACAGGATATTTCAGATCCTGGATGAAAATGAGCCTCTGCGGCAGGCTATAGAGGACAGGAAAATTACCCACTGGAAACGTGATGACGAATATGTGGTGATTCTTTGGGAGGAAATAAGGAAAAGTGAGCTATATGAGAAATATATGCAAACGCGGGAATCCAGTTTTAAGGAAGACAAAGATTTTGTTATAGCTATTTTTAAAGAGATTGTTGCGCCTAATGACAAGCTTTACGAATACCTGGAAGATAAAAAGCTTACCTGGCTGGACGACCTGCCTTTAATCAATACTGCCATTCTAAAAATGCTTCAGAAGCTAAAGGAATCTTCTGCAGGCTCCATGAAACTTACCAAGCTTTTCAAAAGCCCCGAAGACAAGGAGTTTGCCATTGAGCTTTTCAGAAAAACTTATCTCAACGATGAGATGCTTTCCAAAGAAATGCTCGGAAAAACCCCGAACTGGGATAAAGACCGTATTGCTGAAGTAGACATGGTTTTAATTAAAATGGCCATTTGCGAATTTGTGAAATTCCCTTCCATCCCGGTAAAGGTAACCATTAACGAGTATCTTGAAATTGCCAAGGAATACAGCACCCCCAAAAGCAGTATTTTTATAAATGGTGTTCTGGATAAATTATCCAGGGAATACAAAACCGAAGGCAAATTAAATAAAATGGGCCGCGGCCTTATGTAATGCAGAAATTTTCTTAATTTTAACCCTTAAAATAATAAAAAACATAACCATGAAAAAAGGACTTTTAATGATAGCAGCGGTTGGGGCTCTGCTTTTTTCTTCCTGTAAGGATAACAACGCCTCAGATAAGGTAAAAGCTGAAAATGTAGAAACAGCTGCCGAGCGTGATGCAGAAGCTACCGTCTATCCTGAAATTACTTTTGAAGAAAGTGAGTACGATTTTGGGAACATTCCAAAAGGAAAAAGTGTAGAGCATGTATTTAAATTTACCAATACTGGACGTGCGCCTTTGGTAATTACAAATGCCACAAGTTCCTGCGGGTGTACAGTTCCAGATGCTCCAAAAGAGCCTATTGCTCCCGGTGAAACAGGGGAAATGACTGTTAAATATAATGGTTCCGGAAACGGGCAGGTAACTAAAACAGTAACAGTATCTGCTAATACCGAAGCCGGAAAAGAACAAGTACAAATCAAAGCTTTCGTTGAAGCAGCGGAAGGAACCAATAGCTAACAGCGAAATATGGATAAATTAGCGCAGTTTGCTCCCATCATCTTAATGTTTCTTGTGGTGTATTTTTTTATGATACGGCCACAGATGAAGAAAGCAAAGCAGGAAAGAAACTTTGTGGACGAACTTAAGAGAGGTGACAGAATTGTAACTAAAAGTGGAATGCACGGGAAAATCCTGGATTTCAGCGAAAAAAACAACGCGGTGATTATTGAAACAGGCGCAGGTAAAATAACTTTCGACCGTTCTTCCATCTCTATGGAAATGAGCAAAAAGTTAAATGAACCCGCGAAACCTGTCGTTAAGGAGAAAAAATAATTTCTGCTCAAATTTTATAAAAATAAAAGCCTTCTTTTCCGGAAGGCTTTTTTGTTGGTGTTTATGCAGATGATAACTTATTAATATACCTGCCGATTCAATCTCAGCAATTTTTATATTTATCATTCAGGCCTTCTCCTCTTTTAATCATGGGGATTATCTTTTGAAGTCGGCTTTGTTTAGTGGCTTCTCTCTTTGCTTCAGAAATATATACCGCATATTCCCGCTGTTTTCCTTCGGTTAACTTTTGAAATTCATTGTTTAATTCCTTATCGTTCTCCAAAGCGGTTTTAAGTTCCGGCGGAACAATCAACTTTTGCTTCTCCTGCTTTATAACTTTTCCTAATTTCTCATTGGCAATAGCTTCGCTTACATATTTCAGCAGGATTTCAGGCTTAATTTCATCTCCTTTTGTAAAGCGGATTTGCCGTAAAGCTTTGGTTTTACCTTCCTGTGCATTGTGGAGCAGGTCGGTATGCTTCGTTAACAGAGCACCGTTAAAAAACCAGATGGCGCAGTGATTTTTGAACGCGCCAAGTCCGGCCACGTTTTTTCCTGCTAAGGTATAAACCGGTGCCCCCCATTTTATCGTTTCTTCCAGTTCGGTAGAAAGCATCATCTCTCTTAGCACGTGTAGCTCTTCCTGCCATTTTTCATGGACTTCAATGTATTGCTCTGCAGAATCTACCGGCATAATTTTCAGCTTTTAAAGGTTTTCTTTTTTATATTTTTCCGAAGTAAGTTCAGCTATTTTCACAATAACTTCGGTGGCTTTTATCATGCTTTCCACGGGCACATATTCGTACTTGCCATGAAAATGGTGTCCCCCCGCAAAAATATTGGGACAGGGAAGGCCCATATAGCTTAGCTGCGCCCCGTCTGTCCCGCCGCGAATAGGTTTGATGATGGGCTTTACATGTACAGCTTTCATCGCTTTTTCGGCAAGGTCAACAATATGCTTTACGGGCTCAACTTTTTCCTTCATATTAAAATACTGGTCCTTTATTTCAATTTGAACACATTCCCGCTCGTACTGCTCGCAAATTTCCCGCCCAAGATCAAGCATCATTTTTTTTCTGGCTTCAAAATGCTCTTTATCGTGATCCCTGATAATATAATGCAAGGTCGTTTCTTCCACATCTCCCTGCATTTTGCTAAGGTGGAAAAAGCCCTGCCGGCCTTCAGTATGTTCCGGGGTTTCCAACCGGGGCAGCGAGCTTATAAAATCCTGCGCGATATACTGGCTGTTAATCATCTTGTCTTTCGCGTAACCCGGATGAACGCTTTTTCCGAAGATTTTTACCACCGCCCCGGCAGCATTAAAATTCTCATACTCCAGTTCGCCAACTTGGCTGCCATCCATGGTATATGCCCATTCGGCCCCAAATTTTTTCACGTCAAATTTATGGGCGCCCCGGCCAATTTCTTCATCGGGGGTGAAGCAAATCCTTATTTCGCCATGCTCAATCTGCGGATTGTCTATAAGATATTGCATGGCAGTCATAATTTCCGTAATTCCGGCTTTATCATCTGCTCCCAGTAAAGTTGTTCCGTCTGTGGTAATAATGGTTTGCCCTTTGTATTGTTCCAGGTCTTCAAAATAATCTGGAGACAGTACAATGTTCTTTTTTTTATTCAGGATAATATCTTTCCCGTCATACTTGTCAATAATCTGCGGATTCACATTTGTTCCGCTAAAATCAGGCGTGGTATCAAAATGGGAAACGAAGCCTATCACCGGCACTTTGTGGGCCACGTTGGCAGGCAGGCTCGCCATAACATATGCATGCTCGTCTATGGTAACATCCTGCATGCCCATTTCCTTCAGCTCTTCCACAAGTTTGTTGGCAAGGTCCCATTGTTTTTCGGTGCTGGGGGTCGAGGAGCTTTCAGGGTCACTTTGGGTATCGATTTTAACGTAACTAATAAATTTATCTATGAGCTTGTTCTTATTAATCATTTCAGGAGTTTTTAATGAAAAAAATATGGCTATTTTGCAAATGCTTAGCTGGCAAGAACAAAGATATACGATCGCGAAAACCTATTGCCTTAAACTTATGAAAAAACTACTGCTGCTTCTTATAATATTTTCAATTACTTCCTGTAAAACTAAAGTAAATACCGCAACCCCTTCTGCTAAAAAAACCGGACTGATAGCCGAAAAGGCGATGGTGGTTTCAGCCAGGAAAGAAGCATCAGACATTGGCCTTGCAGTTCTGAAAAAGGGAGGGAATGCTTTCGATGCGATGATAGCCACCGAGATGGCGCTGGCGGTTGTTTATCCCTATGCCGGCAATCTTGGGGGAGGCGGTTTTATGGTTTATAGAAAAGCAGACGGGCAAACCGGCACGCTGGATTATCGCGAAAAAGCACCGCTGCTCTCTACCAAAGATATGTACCAGGATGAGAATGGCGAGGTGATTTCTCACCTAAGTAAGGTGGGAGGAATGGCTGTGGGGGTACCCGGCACGGTGGCGGGCATCTTTGCCGTACATGAAAAATTTGGCTCCATGCCTATGGCAGAAATCCTTGAACCGGTAATCGCCCTGGCTCGTAATGGCTATGTGGTTACTGCGAATCAGGAGGCCAGCCTTGGCCGTTACCGGGAAAATTTTGTTCGGGTAAACCGGGACAGTATATTTTATTCTAAAAATTTTGCTGAAGGTGATACCATCAGGAATTTGGCCCTGGCCCGTACGCTTGAGAGAATTGCTGAAAATGGCCGGGACGAATTCTATAATGGCCCCACCGGAGAAAAAATAATCGCTTACCTGCAGCGGCACGGCGGCATTATGAGCCTGCAGGATTTAAGGGAATACCAGAGTTTTTGGAGAGATCCCATCCATGTAAAATACAACAACCTGAATGTTATCTCCATGGCGCCACCTTCAAGCGGGGGGATTGTGCTGGGGCAGATTTTAAAGATGATTGAAGGTTTTCCCTTAGAAAAATACGGCCACAATTCCGTAGAAATGATACAGGTAATGACAGAAGCAGAAAGAAGGGCCTATGCCGACAGGAGTTTTTACCTGGGCGATCCCGATTTTGTTGATATTCCCGTTGAGGTTTTACTCAGCGATAAATATTTGAATGGGCGCATGGATAATTTCAGTTTTTCTAAAGCCACACCTTCTTCTGAAATGGAACACGGAGCTATTACCGCTAAGGAAAGTATGGAAACCACCCATTATTCCATCGTGGACCAGTTTGGAAATGCCGTCGCGGCCACAACCACCCTAAACGGGGCCTACGGGTCTAAACTTTATGTTGAAGAACTGGGATTTTTTCTGAATAACGAAATGGACGATTTTAGCGCCAAACCAGGTGTGCCCAACATGTTCGGCCTTATTGGAGCGGAAGCAAATTCCATAGCCCCGGGCAAAAAGATGCTGAGTTCCATGACGCCAACCATCGTGGAGAAAAAAGGGAAATTATGGCTGGTCCTGGGTTCGCCTGGTGGTTCCACTATTATTACTTCGGTTCTGCAAACCATTCTTAATGTGGAAGAATACAACATGAGCATGCAGGAAGCTGTAGATGCGCCACGATTCCATCACCAGTGGCTCCCGGACGAAATCCTGTTTGAACCTAACGCTTTTGCCCCAGATGTTTTAAATACACTACGGATTAAGGGTTATCATATAAATGAAGGAGAGTCTACAATTATTGGAAAAGTAGATGCCATTAGGGTATTGCCAGATGGAAAACTGGAAGGCGGCGCCGACAGGAGGGGAGATGATACCGCGGCAGGCTTTTAGTTTCTCCTGAAGTTTTATCACTGCCGAAATTAAGCTATTTTTGCACAAACCAGCCATTATGTATAAAACGCTCATCAGGAAAATCCTGTTTAAGTACGATCCTGAAAAAGTCCATTATTTCACTTTTGATGCCTTGCAAAAGCTGAATAAAATCCCCGGTATTTCTGCCATTCTCAAGAAAAAGTTTTTAGTTGAAGATCCCCGCCTGGAAAGGGAGGTTTTCGGCTTAAAATTTAAAAATCCGGTTGGACTGGCGGCGGGTTTCGATAAGGACGCGAAACTTTACAGGGAACTTTCCAATTTAGGCTTCGGCTTTATTGAAGTTGGAACCGTTACGCCAAAACCACAACCCGGAAATGAAAAAAAGCGCCTGTTCCGCCTAAAAGAAGATGAAGCCATTATTAACCGCATGGGCTTTAATAATGGAGGGGTGGAAGAAATGGTAAAGCGGCTTAAGAAGAATAAAAATGTACTTATTGGCGGGAATATTGGCAAAAATAAGCTCACCTCAAACCAGGAGGCGGTAGAAGATTATAAAATTTGCTTTAAGGCTTTATACGATTATGTAGATTATTTTGTGGTAAATGTAAGTTCTCCCAATACGCCCAATTTAAGGGAACTTCAGGATAAGGAACCTTTAACGCTGCTCTTAAATACCCTTCAAAAGTTAAATTCCGGCCGGCCAAAGCCCAAACCAATATTGTTAAAAATCGCTCCAGATCTTACCGATGCGCAGCTGCTCGATATTATTGAAATTGTGAAGGAGACCAGGATCGCAGGGATTATTGCCACCAATACCACTATTTCTCGCGAAGGTTTACAATCTGAAAATAAAAATGAAATGGGAGGCTTAAGCGGAAGGCCCCTGCGGGAACGTTCTACGGAAGTCATTCGCTTTTTAGCTGAAAAAAGTAATCATGCCTTTCCCATTATTGGCGTGGGCGGCATCCATTCTCCTGAAGATGCGCTGGAAAAACTGCGGGCCGGGGCCAGTTTGGTGCAGTTATATACCGGCTTTATTTACGAAGGCCCAGGGCTGATAAGGAAAATTAATAAAAAACTCCTGGAGAGTGAATTTGTACAGTAATTTTTTATTGAAAGGTTGAGTGGCAAAGAGGTACAAAATTAGAAGTGGGAAATTGAATGGAAAACATTATCGGTTATCAGTCATGAGTTGTAATTTTGCATAATAACCCAACCACAATCCACAATCCACAATCCACAATCCACAATCCACAATCCACAATCCACAACCCACAACATCCTAAATGCTTGAACAGCTAATTCCATTTTTAACCGCTTCAGTTTTGCTAACCATATCTCCCGGGCCCGATATCATTTATGTGCTGGTGAGGGGGATGGCCAACGGCAGCAAATATGGGATTATTGTCGTCTTAGGGCTGGTTTCAGGAATTCTGGTGCATACCAGTTTAGTGGCCTTTGGTGTTTCTGCCATTATTAAAAATTCTCCTGTGCTGTTTATGCTGATTAAAATTTTTGGGGCATTGTACCTTTTTTTTCTGGCTTACCAGGTTTTTAAAAGCGATTCCAAAATTGCTTTTTCTACGAAAGGCTTGCAGAAGAAAACGCTGCTTTCCCTTTTTAGGCAGGGCTTTATAATGAACGTGCTCAACCCTAAAGTCACTATTTATTTCCTGGCATTTTTCCCCGGTTTCCTGTGGGAACCTTCAGGGAATACAGTGCTTCAGTTTTATATTCTGGGCCTTTTGTTTATGCTGCAGGCCTTTGTGATTTTTTCCGCAGTGGCAATGATGGCCGGGAAAATTTCGGGTTACCTAAAAAAACATCCAAATTCCGGGAGTGTGCTTAAATGGATGCAGGTGGTGGTGTTTATTCTTATTGCCGTGCTTATATTAATTTAAGCACAGTTTCAAAAAATCCTTTTCCTGTTTGATTCTTTAGCTTTTTAAATTTTATATTTCCAACTTCCAATCCTTAATAAGGAAAACAACAAAATCAACATCATTCCGTTTTCTAAAAATGTTCGCTTATCTTTGGGCATATGCAGGAAATAAAACTTATCGAATGTCCCCGGGATGCGATGCAGGGCATTAAAACCTTTATTCCCACTCAAAAAAAAGTACAGTATATCCAGTCTTTATTAAGATGCGGGTTTGACACCATAGATTTCGGGAGTTTTGTTTCGCCTAAAGCCATTCCGCAAATGGCCGATACCGCTGAGGTTTTAAAACAGCTGGACCTTTCCAGGACGCATAGCAAACTGCTGGCCATCGTGGCAAATACCCGCGGGGCGCAGGATGCTTCAGAGTATGAGCAAATCCGGTATCTTGGATATCCCTTTTCGATTTCTGAAAACTTCCAGATGCGCAATACCCATAAAACCATAGCTGAATCTGTCGAGATCCTGAAAGAAATTCTGGAAATAGCAGAAAAGTCTCATAAAGAAGTGGTAGCTTATCTTTCCATGGGTTTTGGAAATCCTTATGGCGATCCGTGGAATGTGGAGATCGTGGGGGAGTGGACAGAGAAGCTTTCTGCAATGGGAGTTAAAATCCTCTCTTTATCTGACACTATTGGAAGTTCCACCCCGGATATTATAGATTATCTCTTCGCGAACCTTATTCCGAAATATCCAAATATAGAGTTTGGGGCGCACCTGCACACCACTCCTTCCAGCTGGCATGAAAAAGTAGATGCGGCTTATAAAGCTGGATGTTATCGGTTTGACGGAGCCATACAGGGCTTTGGCGGCTGTCCCATGGCCAAAGATGAACTTACCGGCAACATGCCTACCGAGCGAATGGTTTCTTATTTTAATTCAAAAAAGGCCGATACCAACATCAGAATGGGCAGTTTTGAATCTTCTTATAATGAAGCTTCAAAAGTGTTTGGGGCCTATCATTAATTTTTCATTTTCAGGATTATTGGGATGCTGATTTTTCGGAAATTTATTATAATTAGAAAGGTTAAAGTCTTAACCGGAGAGGGTTATGTTTGTAATTTCTAAAATTTTCTTTTTATAATTGCAGTCCCCAAATTTAAATAATTGTACCGTATTGCCCTTTTCATAATATTCTTGTGGAGCAGCATTCTTTCTGCCTCCGCCCGGGAATCAACTGTTTCCGATTCCATAAATCTTTACCTGGACCAGGCGCAGGGCGTAATGTACAACAATGTTTCTGCGGCCTTGCTGTTTCTTGAAAAAGCAGAAGCTTTAGCCGAAAATTCAGGAGAAGACTTGCGGGCCAAAGTGGCCCATAATTTTGCTGTAGCCTATTATATAAAAGGGGATTATGATGCTTCTTTGGAATTTTATCTAAAAACCCTGCAACTTTACCGGGTAACCAACAATAAGATAGGAATTGCCAAATGTCTGATAGGACAGGGCCTTATTCAGCAGGGAATTGACCGGCATCGGGAAGCAATTTCATTTTTTGAACAGGCTATAAAAGCTTATAAAAAGGCAGGAGCATCAGAAGATGCGAATCCTGCTTTTCTCAATATTGCTATTTCCCAGATTGAAGAAGGAAAATTAAATGCTGCGGAAGAAAATCTTCATAAAGCCATAGCGCTTTCCAAAAAGGCCGGCAGAAGGGATGTGGAACATTTATCGCTGAATAAGCTTGGGCAGGTTGCTTTTTTAAGAGGAAACCTAGATAAGGCCGTTTCTTATTATTATCAGGTTCTGGAAAACGGGGAAGAGCCAAATAACTGGGAAAAATCTTTTGCTTATGCCGGGTTGGCTGAAGCTTACCTCAAGCAGGATAAAATCATCGCCGCCCGGGAGAACGCGTTAAAAGCTGTGGATTATGCAAATGGAGTCGAATCACTTTGGGACCTGGAAAGGAATACTCTAATTTTAGCTGAAGTTTATGCTGCCGGCGGGGAAATGGCTAAAGCTTATAAAGAACTAAAGCTTAATAAGAAGTATAAAGATTCTCTCTATAATCAGCAGAAATTGAGAGAAATAAACCTGCTGCAGTTGGAAAGCCGGGAATCTGAAAATGAACGGCTGCAGGCAGAGAATGATCTGGTAGAACAAAAATTGTTTATAAATAGTAGTATTACTATAGCCTTAGCTATAGCTGTGGTTTTTCTTGTATTGCTATTTGTTCTTTTTAGAAAGAATGCCCGGCAGAAGGCTCAATTTACAAGAGCACTCAAGAGCAGGAATAAAACGATTCTTGAAAAAAATGAACTTATTTCCCGGCGTAATAAAGAGCTTGATGTTTCAAATAGTGCCAAAGATCGCCTGTTTTCCATACTATCCCACGATCTTCGTTCACCTTTGGCATCCATTCAGCAGTTATTGGAGCTTATAAAAGCGGGGGGTGTTTCGCAGGAAGAACAAAAAGCCCTGCTGGATGAAATGCTCATCCAGGTAAATGGCACCTCTGCCATGCTTCAAAATTTGCTGCACTGGGCAAATTCACAGCTTGATGGAAATAAGGTGAAACCGGAAGAAGTTGTGCTTCCTGAGAAAGTGAAAAAGATACAAACAGCTTATTTTCTGGCGGCTAAAAATAAAGATATCGATATTGTTCATGAAGAGCCTGTAGATGCTCCGGTGGTATGGGCAGATCGCGGCCATCTCTCAGTGATCATTCATAATATTTTATCCAATGCAATTAAGTTCACCCGCAAAGGCAGGAAAATAAAAATCTTCTACAGGGAAGCAGGAGAAAGAATATTTCTGCACATTTTTGATGGTGGCGAGGGAATTTCCGAAGAAAAAATAGAGGAAATAAAAGGTTTTGCAAGCAGGATGCTCTCGCAGGTGGGAACCGATATGGAGCTTGGAACGGGGATAGGATTGCTCCTGGTCAAGCAGTTTCTTGAACTTAATAATGGGCAGTTGGAGATCAATACTTTTCCAGGGAAAGGATCTGAATTTATAGTTAGTTTTCCTAAAGCTGCCGTAAAGGATAATTAGGCGCTCATTATCATAGGTTTCTGCTGAAAAGGGCTTATATTTGCACGCAATTAAATCCTTAATTGCCATGACCGCACACGATTCCAAAATCTTAGGAGAAGGCCTTACATACGATGATGTACTGTTAGTGCCTGCATTTTCTGAAGTATTGCCACGAGAAGTAAGCATCAGATCAAAATTTACCCGAAATATTTCCATAAATGTACCCATTGTTTCCGCAGCGATGGATACGGTAACAGAATCCCGTATGGCTATTGCCATGGCCAGGGAAGGAGGGATAGGTGTACTTCATAAAAATATGAGCATTAAGCAACAGGCGCTGAAGGTGAGAAAAGTAAAACGTGCGGAAAGCGGAATGATTATAGATCCCGTGACTTTGCCAATTTCGGCTAAAGTTAAAGACGCTAAAGCTTATATGAAGGAGCACAGCATCGGCGGGATTCCTATTGTTGATGGGGAAGGCAGGTTACTGGGGATTGTAACCAACAGGGATTTGCGTTTTGAAAAAAATAATGACCGTCCTATTTCTGAAGTTATGACTTCTAAAAATCTGGTGACTGTTTCTGAAGGGACTTCCCTGGAGCAGGCAGAAGATATCCTTCAGGAGAATAAAATTGAAAAACTGCCGGTAGTTAATAAGGAAGATAAGCTGGTTGGGCTTATTACCTTCCGGGATATTACCAAACTCACCCAAAAGCCAATGGCCAATAAGGACAGTTATGGCAGGTTGCGCGTGGCTGCGGCCGTTGGAGTGACTATAGATGCGGTAGAAAGGGTGGAGGCACTTGTTGGTGCAGGCGTGGACGCGGTGATTATTGACACTGCACATGGCCATACCAAAGGAGTGGTGGAAGTGCTGAAGCAGGTAAAAGAAAAATTTAAAGATCTTGAGGTGGTGGTTGGAAATATCGCCACTGCCGATGCCGCTAAATTTTTAGTTGAGGCTGGCGCCGATGCGGTAAAAGTAGGAATAGGGCCTGGTTCCATTTGTACTACCAGAGTGGTGGCGGGAGTAGGTTTTCCTCAATTTTCAGCAGTACTGGAAGTAGCCGCGGCAATAAAAGGTACGGGAGTTCCCGTAATTGCAGACGGCGGGATTCGCTATACCGGGGATATTCCAAAGGCTATCGCGGCGGGAGCCGATTGCGTGATGCTTGGTTCCCTGCTTGCCGGAACAAAGGAATCTCCCGGGGAAACCATTATTTACGAAGGCAGGAAATTTAAATCCTACCGCGGAATGGGTTCTGTGGAAGCCATGCAAAAAGGTTCGAAAGACCGTTACTTCCAGGATGTGGAAGATGATATCAAAAAACTGGTGCCGGAAGGAATTGTTGGCAGGGTGCCTTACAAAGGAGAACTGGAAGAGAGCATCCACCAGTTTGTTGGCGGCTTAAAGGCCGGTATGGGTTACTGCGGGGCGAAAGACATTGAAGCTCTTAAGGAAAACGGAAAATTTATCAAAATCACTTCTTCCGGGATTCACGAAAGTCATCCTCATGATGTGACTATTACCAAAGAATCTCCCAATTACAGTAGGTAATTACAAGGTTAAGTACAAAGAAATTCACCCTCGATTGCTCCAAAATTCTGAAAATAAATTAAGTAAAAACCATGAATAAAATATCCAACAGAGTAAAAATTATGGGATTAATTTCTATCTGTTTATGGATAGTGGGCAGTATTATTTTATTCCATGAAAGCAATGGAAAAACTATTAGTATTATTACGGCTGTAATTATAATAGCTGGTTTGTATTCTCAGATAATTAAAGACGAAAAAGAAAATTCTGAACTTTAAAAGTGGAAATTTATATATCATTAATGGATTAATGGCCGGCCTGACTCAATTGTAAAAAGGTCAAACGGATATTTTTATATGAAACGAGAAGAGGCTGTTCGGTAATTTTTGAACAGCCTCTTTTGCTTTTGTAATTTTAAAAAAATTTTATTCTGTTCCTTGTGCAGGGGCAGGGGCAGGGGCAGGGGCAGAAATGCCCATTTCTTTCATCACCTTCAGAGTAATATCATATTCTTCTGAAGCAAAAGCCAGGGAATTGCCTCCGGCATTTAAAATGTGGGTATAACCTTCAGCAGCGATTACTTTACGCATGGCCGCATCAATCTTTTCATATAATGGTTTGGTAAGCTCATTCCTTTTCATCTGAAGCATTACCGAAGCTTTTTGCCTGAAACCTTTAATCTCGTTTTCAAGGCCAATAATTTCAGTTTCTTTTTGTTTCTTCTGCTCATCGGTAAAGCTGGTGTTGTTTTCCTGGTAATCACCCACCAGGCCTTCATAGCTGTCGATGTTCTTCTGCAAATCCGCCTGTAGCTCGGTGTTGTACTCTTCCAGGCCTTTGTTAACATTTGTTATCTCCGGCATTTGGGAAAGAATATAATCTGCATCAATAGTCCCTGTTTTAGTTTGTGCACTTGCCATTACACTCACAAAAAGAAGTGTAAAAAGTAATCCGGTTTTTTTCATTTTATTATAAGTTTTTCGCAAATATAAGAGGCGCAAATTTGTAAAACCTAATTTTTTTGCCATTTTATCTGGTTGCGGTGATGCAACACTTGTGCCATCTTCAGCAAAAGCCTTAAAATCCTGTATATCCTGCATAGTCTGTGGCCGGATTGTGTAGGTACCAGTAACAGTTATTAGGAATGTAGGCCAAATATTGGAAACCTGCTGAAATAATAAATGATACCGCAGAAACGTTAGGGCAATAACTTGCAGGACCTAAGGGTTTTCTTATTTTTGCTCCCGTTAAAGCCAGTGGCAGTAAAGAATGAGCTTTTGGTATGTAAATTGCATCTTCAATCTAATAATGAGTTTGAAAAACTTTTACGCGGTTATCTTTATTTTTATCGCCCTCTGTATTGTTGGCTGTGATTATTTTAAACCGGCTAAGGAGCGTAAAGCGGTTGTACGGGTTAATGATTCCTATTTATATGAAGAGGATATTATGGCACTTATAGAGGAAGATACTTCGCCTGAAGACAGTGCCGTGATTGTTTCCAATTACATCAACCGCTGGGCGACACAGCAATTGCTAATTGACAGGGCAGAGTTAAACCTTCCGCAGAAACAGCAGGAAGAATTTAATGACCTGGTGGAAAATTACCGGAATGAGATTTATACCAATGCTTATACCGATGCCGTGGTTTCCAAAAAACTGGATACTACCGTAAATCCCGATGAGGTGGAAGCTTATTATGAGCAAAACAAGGAAAACTTCAGGCTGAACGAAGATTTGGTGAAACTGCGTTATATCAACCTGGATAAGGAAAACACCAATTTTGACGAAATTAAGGAAGCTATCCGGCGTTTTAATGAGGAAGATAAGGAAGAACTGGAAAGCCTTGCCCTTCAGTTTAAAAATTATTCGATGAATGATTCGGTTTGGGTGCGTACCAAGGCTGTTTATGATAAAATCGGTCCGCTTTCTGCAGATGACAGGTCACGACTACTAAAAAAATCGAATTATCTGCAGCTTGAAGATTCACTAAACGTATATTTGGTGTATGTAAAGGATGTACTGGAAAGGAACGAACAGGCGCCGTTGGAATATGCGGCGGCAACCATAGAACAGATTTTGCTGAACAAGCAAAAACTGGAATTAGTAAAGGAATTAGAAAAAGATATTACCAAAGATGCAATTAAAAACAATGAATTTGAAATATATAACTAAGATCACCGCAGGAGTCGCACTGCTGTTCTCTGCCCTTGCCGCAAATGCGCAGGAAGTGGTGGTAACCGATAGTACTGCTATACAGCCGGAAAAAGAGGTTGCCGAAAATACTGTAAAAAAAGAGAACAACGAGCGCAGAAGAGTGGAAGGTATTGCCGCGGTAGTAGGAGATTATATCATCCTGGACAGCGACATAGACCTTATGTATAAGCAAATGCAGAGCCAGAATATGGCTACTGCCGATGTTACGGAATGCCAGCTTGCGGGTTCGCTTATGGAGAACAAGCTCTATGCGCACCATGCCGTACAGGACAGTATTATCGTGCTTGATGCCGATATAAGGAGCTATATAGACCAGCAGCTTGCTGAAATGGTAAGGCAGCTGGGTTCTATGGAAAAAGTGGTGGAGTACTATAACAAGTCTTCTGAACAGGAATTAAGGGATGAGCTTTTTGAAATAAATAAGCAGAGACAGCTTTCCCAGAAAATGCAACAGAAAATTGTCGAGGGCATTGAGGTGACTCCTGAAGAAGTAAGGGCTTATTTTGAAGAAATGAAGAAGGACGAGCTCCCTATTTTTGGCGACGAGGTGGAAATCGCACAAATTGTTGTGGAACCCGAGGTACCCGAAAGTGAAAAACAAAAAGCCATAGACCGCCTGAACGAATTCCGCGCAGATGTGGTAGATAACGGGGCAAGTTTCAGGACCAAGGCGATTTTATATTCTGATGATACCAATACCGGTGGATCAATTTTATCTCTTGGCAGAAAAGACAATTTTGTAAAGGAATTTAAAGATGTTGCCTTCAGCCTCCAGGAAGGGGAAGTAAGCGAGCCTTTTGAAACAGAATTTGGTTATCATATTATTGAAATTGATAAAATCAGGGGGCAGCAGGTAGATTTACGCCATATCTTAATTATTCCTGAAGTGACTAATGAAACAGTTGAAAAAGCCAAAGCAGAAATTGATACTATCAGGAAAAGAATCAGCGCCGGGAAACTAACTTTCGCCGAAGCAGCCAAGGCATCTTCAGATGAAGAAGAAACTAAAAATGACGGCGGAAGGCTTAGAAACCCTCAAACCGGCGATACTAAATTCGAGCTTACCAAACTGGACCCGTCACTATACAACCAGGTGGTAAATTTAAAAGAAGGGGAAATGTCCCTAAGATTGAGCGATCAGGACCAGACAGGAAAACCATTCTTCAAGATTATAAAAGTTACCAAACGTATTCCCGAGCATAAAGCCGATTATGCCACCGATTACCTGAAAATTAAAGATCTTGCCCTGCAGGCAAAGCAATTAGAGGCTATAGAGAAATGGCAAAAAGAGAAAATTGCCGATACGTATATTAAAATTAATGGTAAATTCAGGGACTGTGAATATAACAGTAACTGGTTGAAAAAGTAGAAATATTTCTGGATGTCTGACGTTGCGCTTGTAGAAAAATTAGTTGAAAAAAATCAACAGTTAAAGAAGGAAATCGCCAGGGTAATTGTAGGCCAGGATGAGGTTATAAATCAAATTTTGCTCTCCATTTTTTCAGGAGGGCATTCTTTGTTAATAGGGGTGCCCGGGCTGGCCAAGACATTAATGGTGAATACCATTGCCAAAGCCCTGGGGCTCGACTTTAAACGCATCCAGTTTACGCCAGATCTTATGCCCAGCGATATTCTTGGGGCCGAGATCCTGGACGAGAACCGGCAGTTTAAATTTATCAAGGGCCCTGTTTTTGCCAATATCATCCTTGCCGATGAAATTAACCGTACCCCGCCCAAAACACAGGCGGCATTGCTTGAAGCCATGCAGGAACGGGCGGTGACCGTGGCCGGGCATCATTATAAACTCGATCTTCCTTATTTTGTGCTGGCTACTCAAAACCCCATTGAGCAGGAGGGAACTTACCCTCTGCCTGAAGCCCAGCTGGACCGTTTTATGTTCGCCATTAACCTGGAATACCCCAGTTTTGAGGAAGAGGTTAATGTGGTAAAAAGCACTACTTCGGACGAAAAGCCGGAAGTAAAAGCTCTTTTTACTGCCGGGGAAATTTCAGAACTTCAGCATGTAATTAGGAGAATTCCTGTAGCCGACAATGTGGTGGAATATGCCGTTGGCTTAGTAGGAAAAACACGCCCCAATGGAAAAACCGCTCCGGAGCTGGTAAAGAATTATGTAGATTGGGGTGCCGGGCCACGTGCTTCCCAAAACCTGGTTCTTGCCGCCAAAGCACATGCCGCCGTAAATGGAAAATTCTCTCCTGATATTGAAGATGTACAGGCAGTGGCTATAGGAATCCTGCGCCACAGGGTGATTAAGAATTACAAAGCCGAAGCAGAGGATATTTCCGAAGAAAAAATTATAAAGTCTTTATTTTAAAGGAATGGGATGTAATCCTGAAAGAAAAAAAAGCTCCCCTTCTTTTTTCAAGGAGGGGTGGCCGTAGGCCGGGGTGGTTTCAGGTAAAATTTAATCATTTTGGCCTTTTCGATGACCAGCCCCTTAAAATTCTTTCAGTATGGTTCTGGTGCCAGTATATTCAACTGGATTTGCAGAGCCCTACTTCTGCTTTTTTCGCTAAATATTCTCCTGGATATGCTAAAACAAAAAATTAAGGACAGGACGTTTTGGGTGCTTTCAATGTTTCTGCTTCCCTTTTTTGCCCCGGTGGTATATCTTTTCAGAAGGAAAAAGTTGCTTCATCTGAAGCAGAACAAATTCAGAAATTTTTAAATAAATCAGCTCCTTTTGCCGACTTCTCAATTTTAAGCTGTAATATTTGATTTTATTGAATTATTTGAAGTAGGAAGTGCTGGTTGTAACAAAATTTCCATTAATTTTTGAATAATCGCTGTTATTTTCAAAATCCGACTGAAATTCGTAATTTTGCCTGACTTTTAGAACAATAAACACTTTAGAAAATGGCATACGATATTGATATGATCAAGAAGGTGTATAGCCAAATGGCAGATCGTGTAAATAAAGCACGTGAAGTTGTTGGAAAACCTTTGACACTTTCAGAAAAAATTCTTTACTCTCATCTTTGGGATGGAGAAACTTCTTCAGCTTTTGAGCGCGGTAAGGATTATGTGGAGTTTGCTCCGGACAGGATTGCCTGCCAGGATGCAACCGCCCAAATGGCTCTTTTGCAGTTTATGCAGGCCGGTAAAAAGAAAGTTGCCGTGCCAACAACGGTACATTGTGACCACCTTATTCAGGCTAAAATGGGAGCGGCTATAGACCTCCAGGCTGCCAACAAATCCAGCAGTGAGGTTTTTGATTTTCTGGAATCGGTATCCAACAAGTATGGCATTGGATTTTGGAAACCTGGCGCGGGAATTATCCACCAGGTAGTTCTTGAAAATTATGCTTTCCCCGGAGGAATGATGATTGGTACAGACTCCCACACCGTAAACGCAGGTGGTTTGGGAATGGTAGCCATTGGTGTAGGTGGGGCAGATGCAGTGGATGTAATGGCAGGAATGCCCTGGGAACTTAAATTTCCTAAACTCATTGGAGTGAAGCTTACCGGATCACTTTCCGGGTGGACCGCTCCTAAAGATGTGATTTTAAAAGTGGCCGGGATCCTTACCGTAAAAGGTGGAACTGGCGCAATTATAGAATATTTTGGAGAGGGAGCCCGCTCTATGTCGGCTACCGGTAAGGGTACTATTTGTAACATGGGGGCAGAAGTTGGTGCAACCACTTCTACTTTTGGGTATGATGATTCCATGGAACGCTACCTTAAAGCTACAAACCGTGCAGATGTGGCAGAAGCTGCAAATGCCGTACGCGAGCATTTAACAGGAGATGATGAGGTTTATGCCAATCCGGGAGAATATTTTGATGAATTGATTGAAATCAACCTTTCAGAATTAAGACCGCACCTTAACGGGCCTTTTACACCAGACCTTGCCACTCCAATTTCTGAAATGGGAGCAAAAGCCAAAGAGCATGACTGGCCTATTAATGTAGACTGGGGATTAATTGGTTCCTGTACCAACTCTTCTTATGAAGATTTAACCCGTGCCGCTTCTATCGCGAAACAGGCCGTGGAGAAAAAAGTAAAAGCAAAATCAGATTTTGGTATTAACCCGGGTTCTGAGCAAATTAGATATACTGCTGAAAGGGACGGATTGCTTCAGATCTTTGAAGATCTTGATGCTACCGTATTTACAAATGCCTGCGGACCTTGTATTGGCCAATGGGATCGTTCTGACAGAAAAGGAGAGGAAAAAAATACCATTGTTCACTCTTTTAACCGAAACTTTTCCAAGCGTGCCGATGGTAACCCTAACACTCATGCCTTTGTAGGTTCTCCCGAAATGGTGGCTGCAATAGCAATTTCAGGGCGTTTGGATTTTGATCCTACCCGGGACAAGCTTATAAATGAAGATGGCGAAGAGGTAATGCTGGACGAGCCTAAGGGAATTGAATTGCCAACAAAAGGTTTCGCTGTGGAAGATGCAGGTTATGTTTCTCCAACAGAGGACGGAAGTGGTGTGGAAGTAAAAGTGGCAGAAGACAGTGATCGCCTTCAGTTACTTACTCCTTTTGAGCCATGGGATGGTAAAAACCTTACAGGAGCGAAACTTCTTATTAAAGCCTGGGGTAAATGTACCACAGACCATATTTCTATGGCCGGGCCATGGTTGCGTTACAGGGGGCATCTGGACAATATTTCCAATAACTGCCTTATTGGAGCGGTTAACGCTTTCAACAAGAAGACAAATTTTGTGAAAAATCAGCTTAATGGAGAGTACGACGGCGTACCTTCTGTACAGCGGGAATATAAAAAAGCAGGAATTCCAACAGTTGTTGTGGGAGACCATAACTATGGGGAAGGCTCTTCCAGGGAACATGCGGCCATGGAGCCACGCCACCTGGGAGTGAAAGTGGTACTGGTAAAATCTTTTGCGCGTATCCACGAAACAAACCTTAAAAAACAGGGGATGCTGGGTATTACTTTCGCAAATGAGGAAGATTATGAACTAATCCAGGAAGACGATACCTTCAACTTTATAGATCTTGAGGAATTTGCTCCGGATAAGCAACTTACTATTGAAGTGGTACATGCCGATGGTAGTAAAGACACCATTAAAGCAAATCATACTTATAACGAGCCGCAAATTGAATGGTACAGGCAGGGATCTGCACTAAACCTCATTAAAAAGCAAAACGCGGCTTAAACAGCAAATTTTGTCAGACTAAAAAATTCCCGTAAAACTTCATGTTCTACGGGAATTTTTTTATAGAA
>NZ_JAVRHQ010000031.1:0-54016 GCF_031846485.1 Autumnicola tepida | reverse complement strand
ATTGTTTTTATTAATGAACTGCATTATGATAATGAAAGCTCAGATGCCGGGGAAGGCGTGGAGCTGGCAGGAACAGCCGGAACAAATCTGGACGGTTACAGCCTCATTTTATATAATGGATCCTCAAGCCAGCTGAAACCTTATGAAACCGTTAATCTTTCCGGGACTTTTGCTGATCAGCAGAATGGTTATGGAACTTTGGATTTTGCAGTTGAAGGGATTCAAAACGGCCCCGATGGGCTGGTTTTGTTGAATCCTGAAGGAGATGTAATCCAGTTCCTGAGCTATGAAGGTACTTTTACCCCTGTTGAAGGGCCTGCTGCCGGGATGGAAAGCACAGATATTGGCGTGGAAGAGGGAAGCAATACTCCGGCCGGATATTCCCTTCAGCTAACCGGGGAAGGCAGTTATTATTCAGATTTTACCTGGGCGCCGGAAGCTGTAAACACTTTTGGGCAGGTAAATAACGGGCAAACCTTTATTTCGCCGGAACCTGTATTATTTATTAATGAATTGCATTATGACAATGCGAGTACCGATACCAATGAAGGTGTGGAAATCGCAGGAACCGCCGGGACAGACCTTAGCGGGTACAGCATCGTGCTTTACAATGGCTCCAGCAGTCAGTTAAAAGATTATGGAACGCAGTCCCTTAGCGGCGTTATACCTAATCTCGATAATGGCTTTGGAACGCTTGCTTTTCTTATAGATGGGCTTCAAAATGGTAGTCCGGACGGCCTCGCTTTAGTAGATCCTGAAGGAAATGTATTGCAATTCCTTAGTTACGAAGGCACGTTTATTCCTGTTGAAGGCCCGGCAGCCGGAATGGAAAGTATAGATATTGGAGTGGAGGAAACGAATTCCACCCTGGCAGGTTATTCTTTGCAGCTGGAAGGAACAGGAACAAATTATGAAGATTTTACCTGGCAGGAAGCAATTGCCAGTACTTTTGGCGCGGTTAATACCAATCAGTCCTTTGGTTCGGGCCCGGTAGAGCCTGAGCCGGAACCAGAGCCGGGAATTACTGAACCTATAGATATTGCAGCAGCAAGAGCGACCAGTATTGGCACTAAAGTTATTGTTGAAGGAACACTTACAGTTTCAGATCAACTGGGGAATACAGCCTACATTCAGGATGAAACAGGCGGAATTGCCATTTTCGGTGATTTGGTTACAGAAGAAGGCCTTTATAATATAGGGGATAGTTTAAGAGTAACCGGGGTTAGGGCTGTTTATAATGAATTGATACAGATTTCAGATGTGGAGTCTGTTGAATATCTTGGGGTTGCTGAAAATCCTATTGAACCGGTTAGCATCAGCCTTGCTGAAATGGAAAATTACCGCGGCCAGCTGGTACAAATTTCCGATATGCTTTTTCCTGAACCGGGACAATTGTTCTTCGGAAATGCCAATTACCAGGTTTCTGACGAAAGCGGAAGCGGGGAATTGCGTATTGATGGAGATGTGGAAGGCTTGGTTGGAAAAACCCAGCCGGAATCCTGCGCAGAAGTTGTTGGCGTGGTAGGAAGGTATAATGATATCAATCAACTGCTTCCAAGAAATGAAGCCGATTTGCCTTGTGCTGAAGAATTTAACCCTACTTATCCGGGCTCTGATATTTCCAGGGATCTCACACTTGATGCTGCTACCTGGAATATCGAGTGGTATGGGGATGAAGCAAATTCTCCTGCTGCGGGCAGTGAAAATTCAGATGAGGTTCAAAAGGAAGCAGTAAAGGAAATCCTCCTTGGCCTTGATGCCGATGTGATCGCGGTGGAAGAAATTTCAGATGAGGTGCTTTTTGATGAAATGATTTCAGAAATGCCCGGGTACGATTATGTCCTTTCCGATGCTACTTCTTATCCGGATAGTCCCGGAGGCCAAAAAGTCGGGTTCGTCTTTAAAACTGAAACAGTTTCTATAAACTCCACAAGAGCCATGTTTACTTCCCTCCATCCTTTTTATGATGGAAGTGATGCCGGTTTACTTGTGGATTATCCTGCTGAAGTGGACCGGTTTTATGCCAGCGGAAGGTTACCTTTTCTAATGAACGCAGATGTCACTCTTAATGGTGCGACCAGCAATATTAACTTTATCGCGCTTCATGCCAGGGCCAACAGCAGTTCCGGGCCGCTTAACCGCTATGAAATGCGAAAATATGATGTAGAGGTGCTGAAAGATTCTTTAGATGCTCATTATGCGGATAAAAACGTTATGATCCTTGGGGACTATAATGATGATGTGGATGAAACTGTGGCCGATGTGAGCACCAGCGTTTCCAGCTATGTGGAATATGTAAATGATGCTGAAGATTATACTGTTTTAACGGCAATTTTGAGCGAACAGGGATACCGCTCTTACGCTTTTAATAATGATGTAATAGATCATATTACTGTTACCGATGAATTAGATGATAATTACATTGATGGTTCCGCGCGTGTTCATTATGAATTCTATAGCAGTGATTATACCTATACCGCATCAGATCATTTCCCGGTATCGGTACGGCTTCAGCTAAAACCGCTTTCCGCTTCTGTGGAAGGACAGGGTAACATTTGTAATGATGCTGAGACAGGTACATTAACCGCGAATGTTGAAGGTGGGATTGCGCCATACACCTTTAAGTGGAGCAATGGTGAAACCAGCCAGACTATCACAGGTTTGAGTGAAGGAACCTATTCTGTGGTAGTGGAAGATGCTTTAGGAAGCTCCGCTACGGCAGAATTTACTATTGAAGCTTATGATGCCATTGTTGTTGAAATGATCGAAGACCAGACATATTATCTGGGATATGACGGGGAGCTGGTTAAACTGGAACCGGAGAATATAAGCGGAGGTTCAGGGAAGTACACTTATTTATGGAGTAATGGAGAAACTACAAGAGCGATTGAAGTTACGCCTGAAGAAACCATTACCTATACTTTAGAAGTTACAGACGAAAATGGATGTACTGCTTCCGGGAGTGTAACTGTAAATGTGGAAGATGTTTCCTGCGGAAATAACAAATGGCACGAAAAAGTACAGGTTTGTTTCAGGGGGAAATCCCTTTGTATTGCAAAAGCAGCGGTTCCCACATTTTTAAGAAGAGGAGCCAGCCTTGGGAGTTGTAATGAGGCGCCGGTGGTGATAAAGGAAGTTAAGGCTTTTCCAAACCCAACAAGGGGAGCGGTAAACCTGGAAATAATTTCAGCGAAAAATGAAAAAGTGTCTGTTGAGGTCTATAATCTTTTTGGAAGAAGGGTGTTAAAAGATAACCTAAAACTTTCCGAAGGGAAAAATATACACCACATGGACCTGAGCCGCCAGTTTAGAGGAATTTATGTAGTAATTATTCAAGGTTCAGACTTTAAAACAGATCCTCTCAAGATTATAAAAATCTAATTACTTATCTACCTGAATAAAAGAAAGGCTGTCTAAATGGGCAGCCTTTTCTGTTTTCATAAAGTCTTAAAAAAACTTCCTGAAAGTTAAAAAGCCATCCTTTTCGGACGGCTTTTTTATTCTTATAAATTAGGAATTTTTAAGCCCTTATGTGGCCTTCTCCCAATACATAATATTTATTGGTAACCAGTTGCTTTAAACCAAGCGGGCCACGGTGGTGAAGCTTATCTGTACTTATAGCCAGTTCAGCGCCAACACCCATCTGTCCGCCATCGGTGAATCGGGTGGAAGCGTTGTGATATACCGCAGCACTGTCTACCTGTTCCATAAATTTAACGGCTTCTTCTTTATCGGTAGTGATAATAGAAGCAGAATGCCCGCCGGAATATTTATTTATTTTTTCAATTGCGGCGTCCAGCCCATCAATGCTTCCAATTACCATTTTCATGGCCAGAAATTCTTCATACCAGGTATCTTCTGAAGGAACTTTAGATTGCGAAGTCGCAATTTTAGACACTTCTTCATCCACAAGCACTTCCACTTTATGATCTTCCATAAACTGGATGAGCTCTTTAATCCGCTCTTCATACTGCGGAAGGTTTTTATCTACCAGTACCTTATCCAGGGCATTACAACCGGAAATCTTATCGGTTTTAGCATTTAAAATTACCTTTTTGGCAGTTTCGAAATCGGCATTTTCAGAAATATAAAGGAAGTTATTTCCCCTTCCGCTAACTAATACTGCTCCGGTGGCGTGTTCCTTTACAAAAGCGATCAGTCTTTCGCCTCCACGGGGAACAATCAGGTCCAGTTGTTCTGGCGGATTTTTTAGAAATTCCTGGGTTTCTGTCCTGCTCAAATGCAGCAGTTTAATCCATTCTTTTCCAAGTCCGTTTTCTTCCAGAGCTTCATGCCAGCATTCTTCCAGGATTTTATTGGAATGTATAGCTTCTTTACCACCTTTTAGGTAAATCTTGTTGTTGGCTTTAAAGGCAAGAACAGAGGCTTCAATGGTCACATCTGGACGGGATTCATAAATGATCATTATGTTCCCGAAAGGAGCGGTTTTATTGGTAATATCCAGGCCGGTGTCCAACTGCCTGTGCTCAATTACCTGCCCAACGGGATCGTCCTGCTCCATTACTTCTTTAACAGACTGGATCATGCCATTTACCTTCTTATCATCAACGATCAACCTGTCATACATTGCCTGATCGTCTTTATTGAATGCCTCAAGATCTTTCTTGTTGGCCTCAATAATTTCCTGTCGCCTTTTATCCAGGATCTGCATCATGGATTTCAGCACGTTATTTTTAATTTCCGTATTTAAAAGTTTCATCTCTTTCTTTTTAATTTTTTGATTCGTTCTTTACTCGGTGAATTTTGTTCCCACCGGTTTACCGTCCATAATATCTAAAATCACATTCTCGTTTTTACCATTTGCGATGTAAGTAGTGATATTCTTGGAAGCGGTACTTTTGGCGATCTTTATTTTGGATTCCATTCCGCCGCGGCCTTCACCTTCACCTTTTCCAGATTCCTGAACATATTTTTCTACATTCTGGTCCACCTGTACTTTATTTAGTTTTTCTGAATCTTCATCATCAGGATGTCCGGTGTACAATCCATCAGTATCGCTAAGGATTATAAGCGAATCTGCGCCAATTAATTCTGCTACCAAACTTGCCAGTTCATCATTGTCTGAGAACATAGACATGGTTACAGAAACGGCATCATCCTCATTTGCTATTGGTATAATTCCTTCGGAAAGTAAAGACTCGTAACAATTAATCATGTTCTCGCGGTGGATCCCGGGACTAAAATCCCTTTTTGTAGCCAATACCTGTGCACAACGCATTCCGTAGTCATGGAAAATGCTGTAGTAATGGCGCATCATCCGAGGCTGTCCAACTGAAGAAAAGACCTGTCTCCTTTTAGAAGCATCCTTAATTGCGATTTCTCCTAAAATTTCTTTTCCTGCAATGGCAGAACCTGATGACACAAGCACCACGTGAATATCCTGTTCATAAAGAGTTGCGATTTGCCTTACAAGGTTTTTTAGAACGGGACCAACAATCCTGTTGTCTTTATTGGTCATTACATTAGTTCCAACCTTTACGACTATTCTTTTTTTATCCATTTTATTTGTTTTACAGATAAGTTTTATTCTTCTTTTCCCAGTTCCACAGCTCTGTCAAACGCTGCATACGCTGCATCTTTAATCAATTCCTTAACATTATTGTCTTCCATAGAATCCAGGGCTGCACGTGTGGTCCCTCCTTTGGAAGCCACTCTTTCCATCCAGGTGTTTGGAGAAAGGTCGCTCTGGTTAAAAAGTTCCACTGCTCCTTCAAAGGTCTGGCTTACCAATACCTTGGAGTCATGTTGTGAGAAGCCCATTTTAAGGGCAGCTTCCAGCATAGACTGCATAAAGTAAAATACATACGCCGGCCCGCTACCGGAAATTCCTGTTGAGGCATCTATAAAGTTTTCATTTTTAACCTTGATGGATTCCCCTGTGGTGTCCAGTAAATTTCTCACCATTAGAAGTTCCACGCGCGAAACCTCTTCAGAAGCGGTGTAAGAAGTAACGCCTTTTCCTACCTGGGCAGGCAGGTTAGGCATGGACCTTACCACTTTCTTTACCCCTAGACCATGCTGAATTTTATTTATGGTGATACCTGCCATCAGGGAGACAAATATTTGTTCCTGGTTAACAAGAGGTTTTATTTCTGAAAAAAGATCGTCACAGTGGTAAGGCTTAACGGCCAGAAACACCACATCGGCTTCCGGCAGGCAGTCTTCAATTTTATCAAAAACGTCAAAATGATCAATACTGCTTAAGGTGGTCAAAACTTCTGCTGATTTGTCAAAAATCATAAGGTTCCTTCTGTTTAGCATACTGGACTTTGCCATGCCTTCAGCATAAGTAAGACCCATATTTCCTGCTCCGATAACTAGTACTTTCATTTTATATTTTTTGGTTTTTAAATCTTTCACCCATTGGGCTCAGTTAATTTGTCTTTTTATGCTCAAACATCGTGCGAGTATTCCAAAACCACCTGTATCTACAGGAGGTTTCAGTCTTTCAAGATAAAGTAAAAATCATAATTTTAGTAACTTAATTTCATGAAATAAGGTTTTAGATGCTTTATAAAAAAGGTTTTGTTGCCTGCGAGGTGTGGAATAGAAAGGACTGAGCAAGTCTTGCAATCTACTGAAACAGGAATGTAAAACCGCAATTCTTAATACATCTTGCATCACAGAAATGCTGTTTTCCCTCCTATGATTGAAAATAATTATCCCCTATAGAGATTCTATATAGACTGCGAGTCTGACAAAAATATGCTAATATGGCAGATTACCTCATATTGGGTCGTTTTGGCGGGAATTTCTTTGATAGGAAAGTATGAGGTAAAATCGAACCATAAAGTATTACGCTACTAAATAAATTATTTTCATTTAAAGGTGGGGAATTTTATCCTCATGTCATTATTTTATTGTGGAAGAATTACTTCTGCTCTAGTTTCCAAGAAAGAATGTTTTAACTATTATTAATATAATTTACCTTTTTATTAAGAAATTTTAAGAAGTCAAGGTGTTAATTTCCCAATTGCTCTTCCAATAGGCGCAAAAGTTGTTGGATATAGAGTCAGAATTGTTTGAAAACATCAAGAAACACTCGAATTTAACTATTAATTTTGATTTTTTAAATTTTATCGTATTTCCCCGTAAACAGGGATTTATCACTACTACGCATGACCAAAAATGACAACATTCTTTCTCAGGTTTCAGAATCAGAAAACGCGGTCCGGGATTTTAGGATAATCGCAGTTGGAGCAAGTGCAGGAGGACTGGAAGCTTTAAAAGCTTTTTTTAGCGGTATATCTGAAGAAGACAATAATGCCTACATTGTAATACAGCATCTATCGCCAGACTATAAAAGTATGATGGGGGAAATCCTGGCAAAATCTGCACACCTTCCCATAGAACAGATTGAAGATGGAAAGGAGATAGAACCGGGAAGAATTTATTTAATTCCCCCTGTGAACAATCTTATCCTGGAAGAAAACAAGTTTCGCCTCCTGAAAAAGCCCCAGGACCAGAAACTTAATCTTCCAATTGATATTTTTCTGGAATCCCTTGCAAATGCCAGGGTGGAAAAAGCGATCGCAATTATTCTTAGTGGTACAGGGAGTGACGGTACCCGTGGGATTAGGGCGATTAAGGAGAAAGATGGAATGGTGATGGTACAGGATCCGCAGGAATCGAAATTTGACGGAATGCCCAATAGCGCCATAAGCACCGGCCTGGTGGATTATATTCTCCCAATAGAAGAGATGGGGCAGGAGTTACAAAATTTCATCAATGCGCCTTCTGTGGTCAAATATACCGAGGAGAATATAGAATACGATGAAAATTCCCTTATTAAGATCCTGCACCTTATAGACCAGGAAACCCAGCTCGATTTTAGCGAATATAAATATTCCACTTTAGCACGTAGAGTGGCGCGCCGGGTAAATGTGTGCAAATGTAATTCCCTGGAGGAATATTATTATGTACTGAAGTCTAATCCGGAAGAAATAGATTGCCTGTACAGGGAGTTTCTTATTGGTGTTACCAAATTTTTTAGGGATGCCCGGGTTTGGGAAATAATGGAAGATGATGTTATTCCGGAACTAATCAGTAAAAAGAAGGACGGGGATGTCTTCAAAATATGGGATGTGGCCTGTAGTACAGGGGAAGAGGCTTATTCCCTTGGTATGATAATAAATGAAGAAATTGAGCGACAGAATAAAAATATTGAAGTAAAAATTTTTGCTACCGACATTGCTGAAAAGCACCTTGAAATTGGCAGCAAAGGAATTTACCCGGAGAGTATCATCGCCGATATCCCGCCAAACCTTGCAGAGAAATACCTTATAGATTGCGTGGAAGGTTATCAGGTGGTTGAAAAAATCAGGCGTATGGTGATTTTTTCAAAGCATAACATAATTAAAAATCCTCCTTTTAGCAGGATGGACCTGGTTTTATGCAGAAACCTGCTCATCTATTTTCAGCCTTCCATTCAAAAAAAGGCGCTAAATGTCCTGCATTATGGATTGAAGGAAGATGGATTTTTGGTGCTGGGAACCAGCGAAAGTGTTAATACTCACCGTGAATTTTTTGATGATGTGAGCCGGAAGTGGAAAATTTATCGCAATGTTTTTCCGCGAAAGCGACTGCAAAGCGAAACCTTAAGGTCTTCATCCTCGAGGCTTTCCACAACAAGGCCTGAAAAGAAAAAAATGCCAGACACTTCTACTGGTGTCGAAGTAAGTACTAAAACGAAATTCATCAATGAGCTTAGCGAAGCCATTCTGGACCAGTTTGGTGGTGCAAGTGTTTACGTGGATTCGGACTATAATATAATGCACGCCATTGGGGAATTTCGAAAATATGCCAACCTGCCGGTAAGAGGTTTCTCTGTAAACCTGCTTGATATGATGGGGGCAGAGGTAAAGCATGTTGTACTTAGTACCACCAAGGAAGCAAAAAAGGGAAATTCCAAGGCTGTTTATCGGGATGCCATCTACCAGCATCAGGGGGAGCCAAAGGCGATGGATGTTATAGTAAAACCATTCACACAAAAGCACCTTGATGATGAGCTAAATTTTGTGATTACTTTTGTTGAAAAAGAGGTTGATCTTTCTGAAATAAAAGAAGTACAAAAATCCACGCCGGACAGCAGGACCCAAAATCATATTGCCGAGCTGGAAGATGAATTGAAGAAGACCAAGGAAGACCTTCAGCAATCGCTTGAAGAAATTGAAAGCAGTAACGAAGAGTTGCAGGCAGCAAATGAGGAACTTCTTGCTTCCAACGAGGAACTGCAAAGTACTAATGAGGAATTACAGAGCGTAAATGAGGAAATAAATACGGTTAATGCAGAAAATATCCAGAAAATGGATGATCTCGCAGCATTAAATTCCGATATGAACAACCTGTTGGAGAGTACGCAAATAGGAACTATTTTCCTTGACAGAAATCTAAGAATTAGAAAATTTACGCCCTCTATAAAGGAACATTTCAGCTTTATCAATTCAGATGAAGGGCGCCCTATAGAACATTTTACAGACAATATTGGAAAACGAAACCTGGTGGCTCGATGTAAAATGGTCTTAAAAAATGGCAAAACCCTGGAGAAACAGATTACTTCCAAGAAAGGTAAAAATTTTCTAAGAAGGATCTCTCCATACCGTGATTCTTCCGGTAAAATAAGCGGAGTGGTGGTTACCTTTATAGACATAGAAAACCTGGAAAAATCTCGCAAAAGATTAATTGCCAGCGAGAAAAGGTTTAAATCTTTCTACGAGGAAGATCCGGTAATGCATTTTAGTATAGATCCAACCACGTCCCTCGTGGTGCAGTGCAACCAGGAAGCAGTGGAAAAACTTGGTTATGAAGACAAGGAAGAAATTATAGGAAAACCATTTTTTGATTTGTATGAGGAGGAGTCCCAGGTAGAGGCTTTAAAGCTGAATGAAATTTTCAGAAAAAAGGGAGAGCTTAAAAATGTTGAGCAGGAAATGCTTACCAGATCAGGAAAAGTGATTCCCGTGATCATGAATTCCACCATAGAAGTAGATGACGACGGCAATGGGATTACGCACAGATTTACCTGCGTGGATATTTCTGAACTTAAAAAAGCACAGGAAGAATTGAAAGAACAAAAGGCTGACCTGGAAAGGGCCAATAAAGACCTGGAGCAGTTTGTTTCTATTTGTTCACACGACCTTCAGGAGCCGCTTTCTACAATAAAATTTGGGAGTGATATCCTGGGAAAAATTTATGCTGAAAAACTGGATGCCAAAGGCAAAGAGTATATTTCTTATATAGATCAGGCTTCCAATCGTCTGGCCGATCAGATAAAAGCTTTACTGGAACATTCCAGGATTGGCCGCAATACTAAAAAGTCTCTCGTGAATACACGGGAACTTGTGGAAGTGGTAAAATATGATCTGGGAAAAAGAATTAGGGATACAAAGGCAAAAGTACATGTGGGGTCCCTTCCAAAAGTAAGGGCTTATGAAGTGGAGTTAAGGTTACTCTTTCAGAACCTGTTGAGCAATGCCTTAAAGTATAAAGCCAAAGACAGGGATCCGGAAATCAGGATTTCGGCCTATCAGGAGGGAAATTACTGGGTTTTTTCAGTAATGGACAACGGGATAGGAATTTCTGAAAAAGATCAGAAGGAAATATTTACCATTTTTAACCGTGTTCCTACCGAAGAAAAATATGATGGAACCGGGGTTGGCCTTGCACATGTAGAAAAGATCGTACATTTGCACGAGGGTACATTATGGGTAGATTCGCAGCCTGGAGTAGGCAGTACTTTCTACTTCAAGATTAAAAGAAAATAGATGGCTCCATTCACCCATTCCTATTCTGAAAAAGTAAATGTTACAAACTGTGACCGGGAACCAATTCATATTATTGCCCGGGCCCAGGCTCATGGAGTTATTCTGGTATGTGACAAACATTCCCTTAAAATCACCCAGTGTAGTGAGAATGTAGAAGAATTACTAGGGTTTGAACTTAAAGGAATCTTATCCAAAAAACTTTCGCAGGTAATACCTTCTGCGCAGGCGGAAAGGCTTCAGCAAAAAATTTCCAGTAATGAAACCCTGCTTCCGGAAGAAATCCAGATAAACGACGTTAAGTTTTTTCTTATTCCACATCTTTCCGGAGAAAATCTCATTATAGATTTTGAACCTTTTGGAGAGTCTATAGATCCTATTCTTTTCCAGGAGCAGCTAACCAAAATTCTTGGGGAGCTGGGTAACACCGGCTCTATAAAGGAAATGTGCCAGCAGGCGGTTTCCCTGGTTAAATATTTATTTGATTATGACCGTGTGATGATGTACCATTTTGATGAGGAATGGAACGGGGAAGTGGTAGCCGAAGTGCGGGAAGAGGGAATGGAAAGCTGGCTTGGTTTGCATTACCCCGCTACTGATATTCCAAAACCTGCGCGGGAAATTTTTATGAAACAGGGCGTGCGTATAATAAGTGATGTAAATTATCGCCCATCACCAATTTACCCGGAATTAAGCCCGATTAATAATGAACCCCTGGATATTTCAGGTTCAGAATTAAGAGGAGTTTCTCCAATTCACATTGAGTATTTACAGAATATGAAGGTGGGGGCTTCCCTTACCGCTGCAATTATTTTAAACGGAAAGCTTTGGGGCTTACTGGCATGCCATCATAACAGTCCAAAATTTATCAATTATCACCAGCGGCAATCCTGTAAATTCCTAACCCAGGTATTATCAAACAAACTGGCGCTGAAAAACACAAATACTTTCCTTAAAAAAATAAAAGAATCAGAAAAAATAAGGAAAGAGCTTGTGATGCAGATGAATTCCATAGCAGATATTGTTGCTGCCTTGGTAAAATATAAGCCCAGATTCACAGATCTAATAGAATGCAGTGGCGGCGCCATATACAGAAATGGCAAAATATGCCTTTCCGGCAGTACACCTTCAGAAGAGGAAGTGATGAATCTTATTCTTAATTTTCTTGGGGACCGGAAAGAAAAAGTATTTCAAACCAAGAGCCTAAAAAAAGTATATGCACCTGCTGAAGTATTTAAAGATAAAGCTTCGGGAATTTTATCTGTTCGCTTAGGGGAAGAGAAACAGGATTATGTTATCTGGTTTAGGACAGAGGCAACAAAATCTGTTAGTTGGGGAGGAAATCCTGAGAAGAATGGATATGTAAAGAATGGGGTGGAATATCTTAGTCCCCGAAAATCTTTTGAGAGGTGGACACAAAAAGTTTCCGGAGTGGCAAAAGCATGGGAATCCTTTGATATTGAAGCAGCACAAAATCTGCGGGATAGCATTACCCATGTTGTTGTTAAAAAGCAGAAAGATGAAATAGATGATTTGAACAGAAATCTTTCTGATGCCAATGCCGAACTGGAAACCTTCAGCTACAGTGTGTCTCATGATCTTAGGGCACCTCTGAGAGGAATAGACGGTTATGCCCGTATCTTAAAGGACAACTACCAGGAGAAGCTTGATGCCTACGGCCAAAACGCCATAAATACGATATTAGGTTCCGCTGAAAAAATGGAAGAACTTATTGAGGATATTCTTTCATATTCCAAAGTTGGACAGACCAAACTGGTAAAACAGGTATTTTCACTTCAAAATCTTGTGGAAGAGATTATTGCTTCCCAAAGCCTGGAAACGCAATATCCAAAGACAAAGGTGAATATGAACGATTTGCCAAAAATTACAGGAGATCGCAGGATGATAAAACAACTTATGGCCAATCTCCTGGAAAACGCCTTTAAATATTCCTCTGGTAGCCAACAACCTGAAGTAGTTATAGGATGCGAATCTGTTGGTGGGGAAAATATTTTTTATGTTAAAGATAATGGCATAGGTTTTAACCCGGAACACCAGGATAGAATTTTTGATGTATTTTCGAGGCTTGCAGGAGAGGAATACTCCGGGACGGGAGTTGGATTGGCCATTGCAAAAAGAGTTGTAGAAAAGCATGAGGGCTCTATATGGGTTGAAACGAAGCCCGGGCTTGGTTCTGCTTTCTTCTTTACACTTAAAGAAGAGTAGTAGCCCAGGCAACAATTTAAGGACAGAAGAATGATAAAGACCGCTTTAAGAATATTACTGGTAGAAGATGTGCGAACCGATGCCGAGCTTTTGGAGCATCATATCAAAAAAATTGTAGAGAAACCTGAGATAAGGGTGGCAGATAACCTGGAAGATAGTGCTGCTTTGCTGCATAGCTTCGCTCCAGATGTGGTAATTTCAGATTACAACCTTCCCACTTGTAATGGGCTGGATGTGTTAAAATTAGCTAAGGAGTATGATGCTGCAATTCCATTTATTTTTGTAACCGGAACAATTGATGATGACGAATTAGCTGCCAATACCATACTTTCCGGTGCGACAGGTTTTGTATTAAAAAAGCACATGAAAAACATGTCAGAAAAACTGAATCCCTTGCTTAAAAAAGTGGTTTTTCATATGGTAGAGAAGGAAGAACTTCGTGAAAAGATCAGGAAGAACAGGATAAGCATTAACCAAATTTATAAGTATCTGGACGATATTAATATAGATAATGAAGAGCAACGGCAAAACGTTGCCAGGATTAAGCAAAATATTGACAATATAAGTTATCGTGAAGATGCTGACTGAATTGAGAAAAGCTACAGCTGTGTTGCATGAGCAGCTGGAAAAAGAAAACAACGCAAAGTTAATCCTTAACCACACTATTACGCCAGAGCAGTATAAGGAACTCCTTTATCAAAATTACATAGCATACTATTGTACTGAAAAGGAAATTTCGCGCCAGCTTCAGGACTACCGGGAAAGTAAATATCTAGCCCTGGAAAAAGATTTGAAAGCTTTGAATATTCCCGCAAAAGTACCCGCCTCTATCGCCCAAAAATTTTCCTGTAATTCTGAAATTGAGGCTTTGGGTGCAGCGTATGTTGTTGAAGGTTCTGCGATGGGAGGAAAAATTATTTCTAAAAATTTAACAGAATGTTCCAAATTATCTCATATAAAGAACCATTACTTTTTCAGTGGGAAAAGAGAGGATATAAAATCCTGGCGTGCTTTTACAAAAAAGCTGGAATCCAGGAGCTTTTCAGATGAAGAAATTCGTACGGCACAATCTAAAGCCAGGGAAACTTTCCGCTTTTTCTCAATCGCATTTATGATTCAAATACCTGTTTTTTAATAATTTAGCTTCGGTAAAAATTAAGGGTTAACCCCCATTCACTTTTCTTTAAGATATCTTTAGCTTAGTTCCTGTCTGAATACAAGATCATCCCTTCATTAGATCTCAGGCATCTATTATCCCAGCAATACGCCCTCAAATCAAGCTCTATTTTCGTACCCTCTTCGGGCCTGTCTTTGTTGTGGAATAAATTCAGAAATGTTAAAATTTTATACTAACCAAATTTTATTATTATGAAAAAATTTAAATTATTTCTAATGGGTTTTTTGGCTTCCGCGATGTTGCTGGTGTCCTGTAGCAAAGATGAACCTGTTAATGAAGCCACTGAACAGCAGGAAGTCGCCACTCTTACCTTTGGTGCCACACTTAACGATCTTCTTAACCGCGCGGCTAACACAAAACAACATTTTTCTGATGTTCCGGAATGTTCTGATGCCGCACCAGCCACTGTAATGGTTGTTTTATCTGAGGGAGGAATTGATATGGATCCCGTAACTATTAATGTCTTATCAGATGATCTGGACAGTGATGGTGATATGGATTATTTCACCGATTATTCTGAAGATCTGGAATTAATGCCAGGTACTTATGAGCTTGAAGAGTTTATTGTTTATGACGCTTCAGCTAATCCCATCTGGATAGCACCTATAGATGATGATGATAGCGGCGAATATGATGGTTACGTCATGGATGCCCTTCCCATAACAATTAATCTTGGAGCAGGTGTAAAGAAATATGTAGATGTGGAGGTTTTATGTTATGATGAAAGACAGGTAAATGAATACGGGTACCTGTTCTTTGATATTATTCCTAACCAGGCAATTGAATTTTGCGTGTTTGGTAATTATTGTACTGATAACGGCAGGCATTATCCAGCGGAATATTCTGTTAATATCTGGTTAGGTACAGATGATACAGGAACTGTACTTTATACTGATGAAACAAATTCAGTAGAAATGGATAATAATGGCGATTATGCCGGCACACCTTTGTGCTTCGCTTTACCCGACACCGAGGGTGAAGACCAGTATTATATGGAAGTGACCCTTCTTAATTCTGATGCCTATCCCGATGTTACCGAAGAAGTGGTGTACTCTGCAGTACTCACAGATGAAGAGGTGAGAGAAATGTTTGATGGGGAAGACGCGGTAGATTACTACCACTTTGGAATAAATTGTGGTGGCGGTGGTCCTGTAATAAGCGAAGATACCCATATTTATATTTACTTCGATTCTTCCGGGTCAATGAATTCCACATTGAGTCCGCTACAGGAAATGAGGAATACACTTCTTAAACAAACTTTACTGCCTTTGTATGGTAACGATGAAGATGCATATGATAATCAGGTGCGGGTGATATCAAATGGAAATGAAAGAACTCTCAACTTCTTGAATATCGAAGGTGAAACACCTGTAGGAGATGTTATTGTTCTTGCTTTCCAGGATGAGGCTGAATTTATTTATCATGATGGATCTCCTACTTGGGACTCCTCAACAGGAAGAACAAGTACTTACGACAGTGATATAGCAATCCTGCGCGGCCGGTTAAGCGGTTTTCCAGCTAATTATTACCATGGGGTGGTATTCCAGGTAGAGACTTCTACAACAGGTGCTTATGCCAACTTCAGAAAATTAATGGAATATGTAAGTTCCAGCACGGGTAACTACAGCGGCCAGTACGGCCTGGGGGACCGGCCTGAAGTAGCTTACGAGTATGGAGTAACTCCTGGAGCTTCTGCTCAATATTATGCAGATCTGATTGTAGATGCTTTAACAGGCCTAGGATACAGTTTATAGTTTATAGATTGTGTATTTCTATTTTGTTTCGAAAAGAAGGTGGCGGATATTAGCCGCCTTCTTTATTTTATCAGAAAATTTAGAACTCGAATTTTTTTAATATTTTTACTTCTCCCGCTTGCATTTTATCTAAAACCTCTTTTCCTATCCTTACCCTCACCAGGCGTAAAGTTGGAAATCCAACGGCTGCAGTCATCTTTTTAACCTGGCGGAATTTTCCTTCAGTCAAAGTCACTGAAATCCAGCTGGTAGGCCCATGACGTTCATCCCTAATTTTTTTAGCTCTTTCAGGAAAAACAGGTGTGCCTGTTAACTTCTTTGTTTTGCAGGGAATTGTGCGGTAGGTTTTTCCATTGATGCTTATTTCTACTCCCTGTTGAAGGCTTTCTATAGCTTCTTCAGTTATCAGCCCGTCCACCTGCACATAATATTCTTTTTCAACCTTGCGCCCGGTAACTTCGGCACTTGCTTTACCATCCGTGGTCAGCAATAATAATCCTTCAGAATCCTGGTCCAGCCTTCCGACAGACATTGTCCCTTCCGGAAAATCATGAAGTTCTCCCAGGAGCTTTTTCTTCTTCCTGGGCTTTTCATTGGTGATAAACTGGCTAAGATATCCATAGGGTTTGTATAACTTGAAGTACTTATGGGAGGGCATAAAATTGATTTTTAAAACCTGGTTTACAATACCAATTCAGCATATAGCCTTTCCAAAGTGTTGTCCAGGTCGCAACTTAGTCCGGAATGCGGGCGTGATGTTTGAATAGATGCACTGCGTGTGGCGGTAAGCCATCTAAACCGGGAGGCGAGATCCATCTTGGCAATTGGGCCGCCATCTTCCAAACCTTTACAAATTTTTTCAAAGGAGCAAAGGTTAATTTTTAGCTGCTCCACATCGGTTTCTGCGGAAAATAATTTTAATCTTTCTTCGTCCAGCTGGCAGGCAATTTTTAGGAATTTGTTCCCTTTGCTGAACAAAATTATTCCAACGTTAATAAATTCTTCCCGTTCTACATTAGGCACAAGCCTTACCACGGCATATTCATATAAGATTTTTTCGGGCATGCTGCGCTTCTTTTATAAATATTTCTGAATTTTCCAGTCTCCTCAACAAGAACTGAACATAGGCTTCTTTAATTTCTTCCGCAGGATCTAATGTTTCGCGCCATTGCAGCCATTCTTCAGGAATAAGGTTTATTATATCACGGATTTTATCTTCAGTTAAAATTTGTTGGAACTCCTTATCTACTTCCTCAAGCATGGATGCCTGTGGCAGCAGAACATGGTCTTTTATAAGTGAAAAGGGACTTGTGCTATGTTTTTCTTTATTTTCCCAGGAATGGTGGAAATAGAACGAGGCTCCGTGATCTATAAGCCATAATTCTTTATGCCAGATAAGCATATTGGTGTTCCGGAAGGTGCGGTCTACATTGGTGATTAGGGCATCCAGCCAGACAATCCGGGAAGCGAGGTTTTCATCTACCTGGTTTACCGCGGGGTCGTAGGTAAGGGCGCCACAGAGAAAGTGCAGGGCCAGGTTTAAGCCACGGCTAGCCTTGAGCAAATCCTGGATTTCTTCGTCGGCTTCAGTTCTGCCAAAGGCTTCATCTAGATCGGCAAAAACCAGTTCGGGTACTTTTAGCCCAAGTGTCCTGGCAATTTCGCCCCCAATGTATTCAGCTATCAGCGCTTTGGTTCCATGGCCGGCACCTTTAAATTTCAGTACATATTTAAAGTCATCATCAGCCTCAACAAGCGCAGGTAAAGAACCCCCTTCGCGCAAGGGGGCAATATACCTCGTTACCATTACCTCTCTCAATTCTGTTTTAGTCATCCAGGCTGGCGGTTTTACTGTTTCTCCGGAACCGGAAATCCCCTGTCCCTCATCAGGGCATCAATGTTGGCATCCCTCCCGCGAAATTTCCTGTAAGCTTCTGCAGGATCCATGGCATTTCTGGGTGCAAAAAGGAACCTCACCAGTTTATGTGCCACTTCTTTATCATAAAATCCGCCGGGAGCTTCGGCAAAAGCTTCCGCGGCATCAGAAGTTAGAACATCTGCCCAGAGATAACCATAATACCCCGCGGCATATCCTTCACCTGAAAATACATGTCCAAAATGGGGAGAACGGTGCCGCATTACGATTTGTTCCGGCATGCCTAGTTCTTCCAGCTGCTCTTTTTCAAATTGCCCGGGATCGATATTTTCAGGATCTGTGGTATGGTATTTCATGTCCATAAGGGCAGAAGCTAAAAATTCAGTAGTGGCAAATCCCTGGTTAAACGTAGAGGCCTTTTTGATCTTCTCAACCAGCTCCTGTGGGATTACCTCCCCGGTTTCATGATGCTTAAGGAACTTATTAATTACTTTATCTGTAGAAAGCCAACGTTCCAGCAACTGCGACTGGAACTCGGTATAATCTCTCACTCCGCTTTGCAAAGTAGGATATTTTACATCTGCAGAAAGAAAGTGCAGGGCGTGCCCAAATTCATGAAAGAAGGTTTCCGCATCGTCCCACGAAACCAGTACCGGCTCGCCCGGGGCAGGTTTAATAAAATTTGAATTATTTGATGCCAGCACGGGTTTTCCGCCCATGAGCTCGGTAGCACTTCGGTAAGTTGTTGCCCAGGCGCCCGAGCGTTTTCCCTGCCGCGCATAAGGATCTAAATACCACAATCCCACAATTTCTCCGGAATCTTTATCGCTCACTTCCCAAACCTTTACATCGGGATGAAAAACAGGCACGCTTCCCTTTTCAACCGGGGTAAACTCAAAGTTGAACAATTCTCCTGCAGTAAAGAAAAGCGCCTGCGTTAAATTGCCCAATTCCAGGTATTGTTTTACTTCCTCACTGTCCAGGTCATATTTCTGTTTTCTGACTTTTTCGGCATAATAGCGGTAGTCCCAGGGTTTAATGCTTATTCCTTTATTCTCCTTATCGGCGATTTCCTGCATATCAGCCACTTCTTCTTCAACCCTTGCCAAAGCCGCAGGCCATACGGCCATCATTAATTCCATGGCTTTTTCAGGAGTTTTGGCCATCCTGTCCTGCAGCCTCCATTCCGCGTAATTATCATAGCCCATTAATTCCACACGCTCATCCCGTAATTTTAGAATTTTTGAGATCACTTCGTTATTATCGAATTCGTCCTGGTTATCTCCGCGGGAATAATAATTTCTCCAGACTTTTTCCCTGAGTTCCCGTTCATTCGAATATGTAAGAAACGGATCCATTGAAGACCTGGTATTGGTCACCGCATATTCCCCATCGTGGCCGCGATCTGCCGCCGCGGTAGCTGCAGACTTAATATAAGATTCCGGAAGGCCTCCAAGCTGACTTTTATCCAGGTATACTACATAGTTTTCCTCTTCAGCCAGAACATTGTTTGAGAATTTTGTGTAAAGCTGGGAAAGTTCCCTGTTAATATCAGCGTAACGCGCTTTATCCGCTTTATTAAGATTGGCGCCATTCATTTCAAAATCTTTATAGATCAGTTCAACAGTGCGCTGTTGCTGTGGAGGAAGTGAATCTTCCTGTGCCTTTTTATAAACGCTTTTTATACGCTGGAACAGCTTTTCATTCTGAGAAATCTTTGAGCGGTAAGCTGAAATTTCAGGAGATAAAGCTTTCTGAACCTTCCTGAATTCGGGGCTGGAAAGATTGCTGCTGTAAATTCCGTAGTAGGTAAATGCCCGGTCCAGAGGTTCTCCCGCTTTTTCCATAGGGATAATGGTATTCTGGAAAGTGGCGGGTTCAGGATTATTTGCAATTTCAGCTATTTCAGCCAAATGCATCTCCATGCCTTTCTCTATGGCAGGTTGTATTAAATCTACCTGCATTTGGTTAAAAGCAGGCACTCCCTGGTAAGGGCCCTGCCATTCGGCAAGCAGTATATTTTCGATATTTTTATTCATATTCTCCTGGGCCTGTATGCCTGCTGAAAAAGAAGCAAAGGCAAACACACCAATTAATTTTAGTGATTTCATCTTCATTTCATGTGGATTTTTCCGGCAGGAAGATACAAACTATCGCGCAATATTACCAGTTTTCCCTGCCACTGAAGTTTTCTTCTGAAGAAAATAATTTAGCTGAAAAGAAGCCGCTTTGCTTTTTCAATTTCATCTGAAATAATGGTATGCGGCCTGTCTTTATATACTTCCAGGTGCACGGCAGCTCCGGATTTTTTCAAAATTTCAACTGATTCCTTTACCCTCGCAAGGGGAACGTGTGCGTCTTTATCTCCGGTGCCAATAAAGATCTTTGTTCCTTCAAAATTGCCATTATATCGCTCCGGTTTTAATTTTTCTCCAACAAGGCCGCCGGTAAAAGCTACAATACCGGCATACCTGTTAGCAAATCTCGCGGCGACTTCAAGGCACAGGCATGCGCCCTGAGAAAAGCCCATCAGGTAAATCTTGTTTAGCGGGATATGTTGCGCAGTTTCATCGATCAGCCTCTTTACCACTTCTACTGCGGAAGAAAGCCAGGGTTCGTTTTCCTCTTCAGGAGCTATAAAACTTGTAGGATACCAGGTATGGTTTGTGGCCTGGGGCGCGGCTAAATAAGTATCTTCACCCGGAAAATACTGCGCCAGTTGTAGAATATCTTCAGCGGAAGCCCCGCGGCCATGAAGCAGGATAATCGCTTTTTTCGCCTTACCGGGAGCCGTTCCTTTTTCAACAATATTATACTCGTGCATTAATCTCTGAATTTTTCAATGTTAACTTCAACAGGTTGCAGTCCTTTTTCAATTTGAGCGCGATTTGGCTCTTCCCATTCAGGCAGTTTTAATTCTTCCCCGAGGTGTTCCTTACTTTCATCAATAGCAAAACCAATATCATTGGTGGCAACTTCAAACAAAACACCGCCAGGTTCCCTGAAATAAATGGAATGAAAATATTGCCTGTCCAGCACCGGGGTGGGTTGTAAATAGCCTTTTTTCAGGAGCCGCTCACGAAAGTCCAGTTGAGTGGCATCATTGGGCGTGGCAAAGGCTACGTGGTGTACCGTGCCGCCACCACCAAGACCGCGTTGAGCCTTAGGATCATTTATAATATCAACATAACTGCCGGGCTGATCTAAAGTAGTAAAACGAACTCTATTTTCTTCTTCGAGAATAGTTTTGTGTTCCATATCTTCGGTGAGAATGGCGGTTGTGGCCCTGGGATCGCTTTGGGCAATGGTGATGCCGTAAAAGCCCTTAATGGCATATTCCGGCGGAATCTGGCCGTAGGAAAAACCAGGCCTTTTGTCTTCGCTATTGGCCACCAGTTCTATGCCCATACCGTCACGATCTTCAAAATATATTGAGGTTTCCCTGTTAAAATGCTGTGCCGGTTTGTGATAGCTGATGTTGAATTTGTCCAGCCGGCGCATCCAGTATTCCAAGGAATTCTCAGGAATAGAGAAAGAGGTAACCGTTACCTGTCCGTTTCCTTTTCGCCCCTTTGCAATCCCGTCGTAAGGAAAAAAGGTAAGTATGCTCCCCGGTTGCCCCAACTCGTCTCCGTAATAGAGATGATAAATATCCGGCGCGTCGAAATTTACAGTTTTCTTTACCAGCCTTAGCCCCAGGATTCCGGCATAAAAGTCCACATTCTGCTGCGGATTGGAGGCGAAAGAGGTTATATGATGCAGGCCTTTGATTAAATTTTCCATGTAATTTTTATTTGAATAAATATACGCTGTTAGTCCAACTTAACAGCAAAGATAATAAATGTTTTAACAACAATTGTATATACAAATGTATTGTTTTAAATAAAGCCTGTCTTGTTCCACGGGAGTGGAGGACAGGCTTAAAATTTTTAGGCAGATGCTATCCAGGCTTTTGCCGCTTCTCTTTCATTTAATTGGAAATATTTTACTTCGGCATCGGCAAAAGGTTTCATAAGCTGGGTAAGCCCTTTTTCCCATTTTTCGGCGCCAACCATGGCTACTTTTTGTAGGTTCTCGTTATTTTCAAAATCAAATTTTGCATCTTTCCACATGGCGCTGAGCGACCATCCGTCAAAATCCTGCATTTCAAAATACCAACGGATTTTTCCAAATTCCCTGATCTTTTCCTGTAAAAAAGGAATCATTTTTTCGTAATCTTCATCAGTAAGCTTTTCTTCTGCCGTAGTGTAAACTATATTTTGCTCTGATTTCAATTGAATCATAACTTGCGGGTTTTGTTGAATATTCAGTTCAACTTAAATTTCCGAAGAATTCCTGCAGCTGCCAAAGTTTAAATATGAAGCTTTTTTTAAATGCCTGTTAATGTTTATGCTCAAAATTAACTTTTTCCCCACTTGAGTCTGCATTAAGGCTACAGCTTTCGGTGTCCAGCTCAGTTTCTATGGTATAATGATCAAAATTATACTCCTGCAGCAGGTCTTTCACTTTTTCCTTTACTTCCAGTAGTTGCCTGAATTCGGTAATATTATTGAGCTTTATATGAGCCGTAAAAACATGATTTTCTCCCTCCAGGGACCAGATGTGCACGTGGTGCAGGGAAGCAACATTTGTAATTTTTTTGATTTTGGCCTTAATTTCTTCTGAATCTATATCTTTTGGTGCGCCCTGAAGAAAAATAAAAAGCGTTTCCTTAAGCCGTTTGAATACATTCCACAAAATATATATGGTGATCAAGAGGGAGAGGGCAGGATCCAGATAGTGAATATCCTGAAATTTAAGCACAATGGCCACGATAAGCACCGCCACCCAGCCCAGCACATCTTCCATTAGATGCCAGGAAACCACTTTTTCATTCAGGGTTTTGCCACTGCTCAGCTTCCAGGCGGCAAATCCATTTACCGCCACACCTACAACAGCAAAAATAATCATGCCTTCAGCATTGGAATGTTCCGGTTCCAGGATTCGGCCTACAGCTTCATAAATAACATAAATAGATCCCCCAATAAGCACCAGGCTGTTAATTAACGCTCCCAGCAGGGAAAACCGCCGGTATCCAAAAGAGAATTTATTATCTGCTTTCTGTTTGGATTTGTTATCCAGGTACCATGATGTTCCAAGGGAAAGGCTGTCCCCCAGGTCGTGAACGGCATCTGAAATAATCGCGATACTGTTTACATAAAGTCCTCCTATAAATTCAAGGATTGTAAACGCCAGGTTTAGGAAAAAGGCAATTTTTAAATTCTTTCCAGAAGTATGGTGGTGATGATGGTGATCGTGAGACATAAGTTTAAAATTAAAACAAATTAGATTTTGCCGGACCTGTGATATGTAAATTTCTTCAATTTTATTGAGGTACAGGACAAGAATTTAATAGAATTTTCCTTTCATTCGCAATGAAATACAAATTTTATAGCATGTGGGAACAAGCGATAAGTGCCGTACAGAACGAGGATGTAAAATGGTTAAAGGACAACAGCGATAGTTTTAGGGAATTTTTCAGGAGGGAAAACCTTATGGAAAAGGGGAAATTAAGTCCTGAAGCTTTGGAAATGCATTACCGGCACGGACTTTTTAAAATGTTCCTCAGCAAATCCTACGGCGGCCTTGAAATTCCTTTACATAAAGGTGGTAAATGGATTGAAAATGCCGCCTATCTCGATGCCAATTGGGGCTGGTTGCTGGCCATAGGCGTTGGCGGGGCCTATTTTGCCGATTACCTCTCACCAGAAACAGCGCAAAAATACTTCAACCCTCCTGAGGCACTGGTTGCCGGAAGTGGAAAGCCCAGTGGGAATGCTGAAAAAGACGGGGATAGCTGGCAGGTAAACGGATCCTGGCAATATTGTAGCGGGAGTGAACAGGCTTCCATGTTTACCGCGGTAACGCGCAGGGGAGGTAAAAATTTAGCATTTGTATTGCCCATAGAACAGGCTGAAATTATACGTGACTGGAATAAAATTGGAATGCAGCTCACCTGCAGCCATAGCATTGTTGCCAAAAATGCTGAAATTCCTCCTGATAATTTTTTTGACCTTTCCGGCCAGCCGCGGGATTCTTCTTATCCGCTGGCCAGTTATCCTTTTATGCTCTTTGCCCGTGCCTGCTTTGTTCCTGTGGTCACCGGGATTTGTAAATCGCTCTGGGACCATGCTTCAGAATTAATGGAAAGCCGTAAAGAAGATTGGCAGAATTTTCAGCCGGGGCGCTATGAGTATCTTCTTCAGCAAAAGAAAGAATTTTTGCACCGCAACCGGCACCTTAGCAGCCATTTTTATAAAAGCCTTAGAAAAAGCTGGCAAAACCATACCGAAGGCAAACCTGTACTGGAAAAGCAGGTGAGCAAGCTGGGGCTTGACCTGGCGGAATACCAATACACTTCCAGCGCCGCGATTATTCCTAAACTAGGTATGCAGGTTTTGGAAAAAGATCATCCTATCCAGGAAAAATGGCAAAATTTACAAACCGCTTATCAGCATATGTCTTTTCAGGAATATTAATTATCTCAATTACTATTACTTTTTCTGCCTTTTCTTTTTTTCTGAAGAAAAGCCAGCCCTACTGAAACAAGTACCGAAATACAGGCGGTTGTTCCAAGCGCACCTCCAAAACCTGCAAAAAACCGGCTGGAGTTAAGGTAAATCAGCGAAAAAATAATTCCGGAAAAAGCAATCAGCAGATAGTTACCCACTACATTTTTGGAAACCATTCCTATAAAGCTTGCTCCCATAAAAACCAGAGGAATATGCCTGATAAAATAAGGGGCAAAAAAATGGGGAAAAAAGTAAAAGAATAAACCCACGGCAAGGGATAACAGGGCAGAAGCTCTTACCGCTCCCATCTTTAAAAAATGATTGGCAAGGTAAGTTGCTGTTGCGGCGAATGCCCCTGTTATGGTGAGTACTAGCATTTCCATTAAGTAAAAAAGAACAGGAAAATTGAAGTTATGGCCACTCCGCCAAATGCCACCGAGCCTAATTTACCGCCGTACCCCCGAAAAATGTTTTTGGAACTTATATAAAAAACCCCGGTAATGAAACCTGCAAGAATAATGAAACTCCAGTCTTTAGTTACTTCGGGCCCCGTCATCCCGATAAATGCGCCGCAATAAATGGCAGCGGGAATCTCCTGTGTAAAACTGTTTTTTGTGCGGCAGAAGTGAGGAATGTAGGAAGCTATACTTCCGGTAATACCGGCAGCTATAACGGGGCCTAAGTCTGCCTTGTGGTGTAAATAAAAAGTAGCTGCACAACCTGCCATAACAAAAAGGATATGATACAGGTCTTCAAGAAAATGTTCTTCCTCTTCCCGCGGAGCCTTAAAATATGCAATGCTGATTAATGCAGAAATAAAAACAAGAATTGCCAAAAGAAGAATAGTATCCATCTTTTCATAGAAGATAGCCGCCAGAAAAGAAAGATGCAGCATTATAAACAGGAAAAAAGCTGTTCTGCGGATGATTCTAATCATTAGCAATTAATTTTCGGCAAAATTATAAAAAAACGCAGAGGGGGAATAATTATCCTCTGCTTCTAAAATTTTTTTATCTTCTGAAAAAAAATGCTCTTATGGATTATTTCCTCATAATTACCATTCTTGTAAGCCTGGCGGCGGTCTTTGGTTACATTAATGTAAGGTTCCTTAAATTGCCTAATACCATTGGGCTCATGCTTATTACCATACTTTTTAGTTTAGGAGTAATTGGCCTGGCTGCGTTTGATGATACACTGCTGAATGTGGAAAAGGAGATTATCACCAATATAGATTTTGAGGAAATTTTGCTGGAAGTGATGCTGAGTTTTCTGCTTTTTGCCGGTGCTCTGCACACCAATTTTGAGCAACTAAAGATACAGCGCTGGCCCGTGTTGGTTTTTGCTACCCTGGGCGTTCTTGTTTCTACCTTTTTGGTAGGTACTCTTATGTTTTATGTGCTTCAGCTTATCGGTTTAAACATAGATTACATTTACTGCCTGTTGTTTGGCGCGCTAATATCCCCTACAGATCCCATTGCGGTTTTGGGAATTCTGAAAAAAGCCGGGGCTGCAAAAAATCTCGAAGCTAAGATTGTTGGGGAATCCCTTTTTAATGATGGGGTAGGAGTAGTGGTTTTTCTCACCATTTTTCAGATAGCGGGTTCTGCGGAAAGAAATATTGATGCCATGGCTATCCTCGAACTTTTTTCTGTAGAAGTAGTGGGGGGAATTGTACTTGGGCTCATTTTGGGATATGTAACTTATTTGCTGATGAAGTCTATAGACGATTATGATATTGAAGTTATTATTACCCTTGCGGCGGTTATGCTGGGAACGGTGCTGGCGCATCATTTTCATCTTTCCGCACCTTTGGCCATGGTTACAGCCGGATTGCTGGTGGGGAACGATACCGTACGCGCCACTACAATGTCTGAAATCACCGAAAGCTACGTAGATAAATTCTGGGAACTCCTGGATATTCTTCTTAACACCATTCTTTTTGTGTTAATAGGGATGGAAATGCTGGTATTAAGTTTTAGGGGAGAATATATCCTCGCCGGCATTATAGCAATTCCGGTAGTGCTTTTTTGCAGGTATATCTCGCTGCTGCTGCCCATTAATTTCTTCAAAAAAAAGCTTGCGTTCGCACCAAAAACAAATTTAATAATGACCTGGGGCGGACTGCGTGGCGGAATTTCCATAGCGCTGGCACTTGGCCTGCAGGCCGAAATGCACCGGGAACTTTTCCTGGTGGTAACTTATGTGATCGTCGTATTTTCAATATTGGTACAGGGGCTTAGTATAGGGAAGCTGGTAGAAAAATACTCTGTTGATAAAACAGGTGCCTGAGAATTTAGGTTTTCCTTATAAAATTTTAAAGACATTTATTTTAACTTGAAGCAAACCAAAAAAAGTGAAATATGAAAGAGGTAAAATTAGCAGTAATCTATTACAGTTCAACAGGAACCAACCATCAAATGGCAAAATGGGCTGAAGAAGCCGCTAATGATTTAGGAGCAAAAGAGGTGAGGTTCCGCCGAATCCAGGAGACTGCTCCTGAGGCGGCTATTAATCAAAATGAAGACTGGAAGAAGCACCTGGAAGCAACAAAGGATGTCCCTACTACTTCTCTTGATGACCTGGAGTGGGCAGATGCCATTATCTTTAGTGCACCCACCCGCTACGGCGGACTTCCATCACAGGTGCAGGCATTTTTTGATACTACCGGGGGCCTGTGGTTCCAGGGCAAATTAGCGAATAAGGTGGTAAGCGGGATGACCAGCGCCCAAAATCCGCATGGCGGGCAGGAAACTACCTTGACCGCTCTATATAAAACCATGTTTCACTGGGGAGCCATTCCCGCAGCACCAGGTTATACCGATGAGGTGATGTTTGGCGCCGGAGGAAATCCTTACGGGGTGAGCACCGAAGCCGGAAAAGACAAGCTGGATGATAAGGTTAAAAAAGCGGTAACCCACCAGGTTAAAAGAACCCTTCAGCTATCGGGCTGGATCAAAAAAGGATTGCAGGAATAATTTCTTTATCTGTTCAGAATAAAAAAAGCCGGGGAATTTACTCCGGCTTTTTTGTTAATTCAGATGCCAGGTTATGCGAGTACTCTGCCTATTGTTCCATATTATTTAAAATGAAAAAGCTACCAAATTGCTTCAGTAACTTTTTCATATCCATAGGAACATTTAGTGAAAATTCCGCTTATATCCTTTCTGAGGTTTTATCTTTTCTTTGGCAATTCGCGGGTTAGCCAGCCTCTTCTATTTGCGGTGGCCATCGCGTAAGGGGCAATCCAGAACAGGCCGAAAGTATAGAACAGGCTGTAGGAGTAAGCCCAAAACGCTTCGGAGATGTTATATTTCCTGGCGTAAAAGAAGGCTGGAAGAGTGGAAAAGATCAGGATACTCAGCAGTGTGGAACTTATAAATAAAACAGGGTGCAGTAGCAACAACACGATCATGATAATGAACAGCGGATAGGTGGTGAGCATTTGCATCCATTGGTTAATCAGTAAAATACGCGGGCCCGATTTGGATCCATTCCTGAAGGTTTTGAAAGCAAATTTCGACATCATGAGGTTTTCACGCACATTACTTCTTTCCCAACGCGTGAACATCTTATGTAAACTGCTGAATTTTTCAGGGATATTGGTCAGCACATAAGCATTGCGCTGAAAGAGCACATGGTAGCCCTGCTTCAGTATCATATTGGTCATGGCGCGATCTTCCCCAATATCGGTAGGCTGTCCCATAAAGGTTTGGTTGATCCATTCCGGCAGGCAGTTCATTACTGCTTTTCCACGATAAGCCGCCAATGCACCCGGGGTACAAAGAACCGAACCTAAAACACTTTGAGCAGATCTTATAAACTCAAAACTGAATACAAAACTTACATTCAGCATGCGGGGAATAATAGCCTTTTCGTTGTTTAATACCCGTACATTACCTGCCACAGCACCACAGTTCTGGTTGGTAACAAAAGGGGAAACCAGGTTGCGTAAAGTGTCCTTTTGAACAATCGAATCACTGTCCACGGTTACAAAAACTTCCCCTGTACCCATATTAAATCCGCGGTAGAGAGCGTGTCTTTTTCCCTGGTTGTGGGGCTGCTGATAAATGGAAACCCGTTCTCCCAATTCTTCTTTGGCTATTTTCATCCATTCCCAGGTATCATCTTTACTTCCGTCATCAATGGCAATTAATTGTAATTTTCCAGCCGGATAGTCACTATTTACCAGGCTTTTTAAAGTTGAATACACCTGTTTTCCTTCATTGTAGGCGGGAACTATTACGGTGCAGGTGGGTAATTCTTCATCTGTAACCGAAGTTACGGGCTTATAGCTAAAGAACAATTTTGCGATATATGCCAAGAAGCTTAACCTGAATATCAGAAGGAAGCTGGTGAGGATTAACAGGATCATGCCACCTACAGTATTCATTCTGCCAAGGTTCATCTCCTGAAATTCGGGCTGCAAAAGGTAAACCGAAAAGGCTCCTCCAAGCAGGAGCATAAAAGTAGCTGCTAAAGTAAAAAGATGCCTTTTGGTAAAACTTGCTTTCCGGTAGTTTTCTGTAGCCTTCTCTTTTTCCGCTGAAGTTTTTTTAAGTTTTTGCAGCGAATCATCGTGTTTTATATTTTCAGCTGAAACTGAAGAGGATAATTTGAGGTCTTGTGTTATCATATTTTTTATTTTATCGGTTTTACATTACCCGGGCTATGGTTTCCCAGGTAATATCATCATCGTCCGAAGACCTATAGTCAATTCCCATACCGAACGGCAATTTGCTGTAAGTCAGGCCTGTTTATAGTAATGATGTAGAATAAAAATTGGTATGGCTGGGAAAATATGTAGATAAAATACACACCCAAAGGAGAAGCATTCTGCTCAAAAAGACTTTTTGAAAATAACTGAATTCACTTCATAAAGGAGATGAAAACAAAATTGTGAATATCTTTTGCCTGGATTAAATGCCAGGCTGATTGGAGATTTTATTTTTGCCATCCTAAAAAAAAGAAACGATGAGCGTAACCTGGTATGAGTGTAAAGTAAAATACACCAAACGACATGAAACTGGAGAACAAAAATTAACTACGGAAATTTATTTACTGGATGCTGTTTCTTTTACAGAAGCAGAAGCCAGAATTAGTGAAGAAATGGGAAAAATTACCAGCGAAGACTTTAGAATAATGAATATTAAAGTCGCCAATTTTTCTGAAGTACACCCTTTTGAAAATTCGGACAGGTGGTTTAAGTCAAAAGTGTGCCTTGTCGCAATGGATGAAGAAAGTGGCAAGGAGAAAAAGACAAATATTTATCTCCTGGTGCAGGGCAACGATGTAAAAGAAGCGTTTGAAAATACCTCGAAGGCAATGGAAGATACCATGGGCGATTATAGTATTCCAGCCATTGCAGAATCACCGATAGTAGATGTTTTTCCATATTTTACAGGAGAAGAAGAACAATTAGAGAAATTTAATGTTCTGGAATCGGCTGAATCAGTCTAATCATATATGTCGGTTAAAAAATGTGTTTACCGGGGGCTGGAAAGCCCCTGTTAAACATAGAAAAAACAGTAAACCTCAGAAATTGCCTTTAATTTGCTGTACAGTGCATAGGTTGGGTGCAGCCAGGCACTAAATTAATACCAGTTCCCAAATAGCTCTTTCATTATGGGGCATTATTCCTGAATTACCTCCTCAGATATATCAATTTTAAGATATCAGTTTCAGAAGATTTTCGTTCAGGTGTGACATTTTATTTGTTCTATTGCGGTAGGAATACCTTTGCTAATTCTTCACAATTTACTTTTTCAATTTGATAAAAAAGGAGCAGCGGTTTATTTTTCAGCCAATAAAATTTATGCACTGTTTTCTTGAAAATTCCTTTTTTAGCCTTATTATCCTTCTATATTCACTTTTTTAAAAAAAGGAGAAAACCTCTATGCACATCACAAATGCCTACCAGAATAATCTTAAAAATATAAGTTTAAGCATTCCTGAAAATCAACTGATTGTGGTCACCGGATTATCAGGCTCGGGAAAATCATCCCTGGCCATGGATGTTATTGCAAATGAAGGGTACCGCTATTTCCTGGAAAGCCTTCCTGCTTATAATCAACAAAACGGGCATTTGATACCCACTGCAGATGTAGATGATATTGCAGGTTTGCCACCGGTTATTAAGGTGGAACAGTCGAAACGGTTTCAGTCTATTAATACTACCTTCGGGACACTCTCTGAACTGGCTGCTATCTTCAGAATAATATTTGCCCGTTATTCTTCAGAAGAAACAATGAGCAAGTCGCTCTTTTCTTTTAATCATCCAAAAGGAGCTTGTGAGCGTTGTCGCGGGATTGGTGAGGCAGAATATATTGATTTGGAGAAGTTGATTGGTGATGAAAACAAAACCCTTAGGGAAGGTGCAATCACTACCACCCTGCCTAATGGCTATATCGTATATTCCCAGATTACCGTAGATGAATTAAATAAGGTGTGTGAAGCGCATGGTTTTAATGTAGATGTCCCCTGGAAAGAACTGACGGAAGCACAAAAGGATGTAGTATTAAATGGGAGTGAAAAAATTAAAGTTTTCTATGGAAAACACAGCATAGAGTCACGGTTGAGGTGGAAAGGCTTTAAAGCCAAGCCAAGAGAAGAGGGGTTCTATAAAGGAATACTTCCCATTATGACCAATATTTTAAGGCTGGACCGTAATCCTAACATCTTAAAATTTACCAGTTCCAGTATTTGTCCCAATTGTAAAGGCGCACGTATAAAACCGGAACATCTTAAATTTAAATGGAAAGGATTGAACTTTCAGGAATGGATGGATCTTCCTTTGAATGATTTATATGGCAGGTTGAAAAATCTTAACCTGGCGAACGGGGAAGAGGTACTGGTTAAAAAGATTTGTACGCAGTTGTACGATCTTATAAGGCTGGGGATGGAAGGTTACCGGCTAAGTGCTCCAAGTACAGCTATTTCTTCCGGCGATGGCCAGCGCATTAAACTGATACGCCAGGTAAACAGCAGCCTCCAGGGTATTCTTTATGTGTTTGATGAACCTTCCATTGGTTTATCTGAAGACTATCAGCAGTATTTACGAAGTATTTTGAACCGGTTAATTAGCCGCGGAAATACGGTGATGGTGGTGGAGCATGACCTGAATTTTATCCGTTCCGCGGACTGGGTTATTGAACTTGGCCCGGAAGCGGGAGTAAATGGGGGAGAAGTTATTTTCAACGGGCCCATCAGGGAATTTTTGACTTCGGAAAAACTCTCGAGCCCTACTTTAGCTGAATTAAAAAACTTTACCAGCAAAGCAGAGAAAGAATCTAAAATTATTTCAGCAGATTCATTTAAACCTGAATTAGGAGAATTGACGGTTGTAAGCAGGAAAACACCTCAAATGCTGAAGAAGCTTTCAGAATATGTTGAAAAAGAGAAATTTAAACTGCTTACGGTATCCGATCAGCCTATTGGGAAAACACCCAGAAGCAACCCTGCCACCTATACCGGCCTGGCAGATAAAATACGTGATTTACTGGCTAAGACTTCAGAAGCGAAAACCCTGAAACTCACAAAAAGAGCCTTTTCCTTCAATAACAAAATTGGAAGATGTGAGGCATGCGAAGGAGCGGGAGTAATCACCCTTTCTATGAATGTGATGGGCGCCATTAATCAAATTTGCCCTAAATGTAACGGCAGGCGTTTTAAACCTGAGGTATTGCAGGTGCACTGGAATAATAAAAATATTGCTGAGATCTATAATCTTGATATCGCTGAGGCTTATGATTTTTTTTCCGGGGAAAAGAAGATCACCAAAATACTCTCTTTAATGCTGCAGCTGGGCCTGGGGTATATTAAGCTTGGACAACCTTCCAATACTTTATCTGGCGGGGAAGCACAGCGAATTAAACTTACCAGGCATTTCACAAAGCAATCAAAAAAGACACTTTTAGTCCTGGAGGAACCGAGTATAGGTTTGCATCAGCAAAACGTACGGCAGTTGCTAAAAGCCTTGCACGAACTAAAAAAACAAACGGCAGGCATTATTTGTTTTGAAAATCATCCGCTATTTCAAACTTCCTGCGACAGGCTGGTGAAAAATGCACCAAAAGCCCGTGCAACAGAAAAGAAGGAGGTGGCAGATGAGCGCATGGATAAAATTTCAATGAAAGGTGCCAGAACGCATTACCTTAAAGATATTGATATAGATTTTCCTAAAAACCAATTGTCGGTGATCACGGGGATTTCTGGTTCGGGTAAATCTTCTTTGGTAATCGATACGCTGCATGGTTACGGACTGCAGGAAATGTCCAAACAGTTTTCGAGTTATCAGCAATCCAGGGTAGGAGTTAATTTTCAGCTGGAAGTAGATCATATCCAGGGCCTTAGTCCCAGCATTTGTGTAACCCGAAAGGAAAAAAGCTTTACGCAGCGTTCTGATATTGCCAAACAAACGGGAATAGATAAGATCTTACGCTTTGCTTTCTCGCGAAAAGCGCAATATGAAGGAGAGGAATTATCTGCCAGTCATTTCTCTAATAATCATGAGTTGGGGAAATGCGCCATCTGTGATGGTATAGGGATGGAATTGCTTCCTGACCTGGAAAAAATAGTTCTGGATCAGGAAAAAAGTATTGCCGGAGGGATCTTTGAACACAATAAGGCGCTGGCCTATTATGGTCAGCCGGCTAGCCAGTATATGGCAATTGTTGAAGAGTTGGGTGCGGCCTATGGTTTTAGCCTGGAAACACCATTTAAGGAGCTCACACCCGAGCAAAAAGAAATGCTGTTTAATGGTGCCGGTGAAACGGTATGGAAAGCCAACTGGAAATTTAAAACTAAAACCCGTGAAGGCATACAGGAGGTAAGTATGCAATGGGAAGGGCTTTTTCATTACTTAAAAGAAGAATATTATAAAACCCGAAAAAATAAGCACATTGATAAGCTCAAGTCGCTGTTTTCACTTGTGCAATGTGGCCATTGCAACGGAAGTGGCATAAAACCGGAAAGGTTGTCTTTTCTAATAGGAGAGAAATCCATTTACGAAATAAAGTCAATGGATTTTAATGTTTTGGAAGAATGGCTTTTTGAAGCTAAAAAGCAGGAGGAAATAGATCAAAAACTGATGTCCAATATCCAGCCTTATTTGTTCAACACCATCAAAAGAGCCAAACAATTACATATTGATCACCTGCAACTCAATCGTAAATCGGCCACCCTTTCCGGAGGAGAAAATCAGCGGGTAGCATTAATAAAACAGTTGAACTCCCCGCTAAAAGGCATTACCTATCTTTTGGATGAACCTTCCGCAGGATTATCCAGCGAAAATATCCCGGACCTTATCCATATTCTGAAAGAGTTGATTGAAAAAGGCAATACGGTGCTGGTGATTGAGCATAATAAGGAAATCATTCTTTCGGCTGACGAACTGGTTGAAATCGGCCCCAGGGCAGGAAAGTCGGGAGGCTATATTACTTACCAGGGCACACCCCGGGATTTTCTAAGGCAAGAAGATTGTCATCCTTATTTAAAGGAGCCTTCCAAAGCGGTTAAATTGAAGGGAGGCAAGGCATCTATTGCAATTCGTAACCTCTCCAGGCATACCTTAGTAAAGGAAGCACTGGAAATTCCTGTTGGCGGAATTACGGCGATTAGCGGAAAATCCGGAATTGGCAAGACCACTTTGGTGAAAGATATCCTTATCCCTAGTATTGAGGCGGGCAAAGCGGTAAATTGTAAGAGCATAAAGTTTCCGAAGGAGTACACTGGTGGACGGTATTTTGAATCTAAAAAGTTGCGTTCCCATGCCAGCACCTTACTGGTTTCTTATTTGGATCTTCTGAAAAATATAAGCAGGATCTTTGCAAAAGAAACAACGCTAAAGGCGCGTGACTTTTCTTATAAAACAAAAACGAGTCAGTGCCCCAACTGCAAAGGCAAAGGCTATGTGGAAACCAGCCTGGATGTTGCTGCAAACGCAATTGAAAAATGTGAAGTATGTAAGGGTACGCGTTATCAGCCTGATATATTGGCTCATACTGCTGGATCAAAAAATATCGCTGAGGTGCTCGCCCTGAATATCACAGAATTAAAATCATGGCTAAAGGAAACCGGAATTTCTGCAAAAATTGATGAATTCCTCAACCAATTAGCGGAAATCGGATTGGCCCATCTTAGGTTAGTCCAGCCGGTACAATCTCTTTCTTCGGGCGAGAAGCAACGATTATTGCTATTGAACTGGCTGCAGGAGCGTGCCAGTGATGTGCTTTACATTTTAGATGAACCCAGCACGGGACTACATTATGCTGATATTGATCTCTTGTATACGATACTCAGGAAACTAAGCGAAACCAATGATATTCTGGTGATTGATCATAATAAATATTTACTGGAGAAGATAGGAGTGGGGGTGGTTTTAAAATAATGAATTTGGGCTTTGGTATAGCTTAAATTCGTGGTTTTTATATAGGGAAAGGATGGATTATTTTCCAATACAGAAGTTTTCATAATTCACACGTCAAAAAACAATTTTTTTTACTTTCTTTAATCTTTAGAGAAACTAGGCTAAAGTTTAAACTTTCGGACATCATTACTCTTTATTCAGTTTTTTTAATCGTGTTTGATAGGCCTGCAAATAGTTTCTTTTTGTTTTCTCATCTAAAAAGGAAGCCTTAGTCAGGGTGTCCACCTGTTCGGAACCATTGAGTATGGAAGCCATGGTAGTATTAAACTGTTTCGAGGACAGGCCTACTTGTTCCGCCAGGACTTTAAATTGTCCAGCCACATCTGTTTGAGCCAGGTGGGCTGGTAATAGACCACCATCTAATGCAAAATCACTATCCTCAATATGAATACGGGTATTTAGCAGGTCATAAGCTGGACTTAAGCGATGGTCTCCCATTGGTGTTTCAAGAATTGCAAAATTCTTCAGGTGAGCATCTCCATTGGAAAACAAGTAGTTGAACAACAGGAGTTTAAACAATTTCGGTGTTTCTACGCGGTAGGCGGGGAGATATTTCTTCATCAGTTCAAATAACTTCAGGTAATTCCCTTCGTATTTATAATGTTCCCCATGGGTCTGTGGGGTTTTACCGGCCAGTGAAGCAAAATCCTCTTTGGCCTTTTTGCTGCCATCCGACTGTACATCAAATCGTTTGGTGATGTAGGCCGGGGCGCCGTTTTTAAAAAAGATGAGCGCATTTTCTGCGGTCTCGATCCCGTATACCTGCCGTGCAATCTGCATGGTCAGATGCTCATTGGCGGGCATCTGGTCCCGTTTTTTTCCGGAATTAGGAATAGGTTTTAGAATATAGGTGCCGCGCTCTCCTTTTTTGATCAGTCGTAGCTTGTTCTTTTCCAGCAATACTGAAAATTTTTCCTGAACCCCTGATATGGATATCCGTTTTTGATTCTCTTCAAACAATTTATCCGTTGGAGCATTTGAATTTGGGGCCTCATAGGGAAGGATGTGGGACACCTTACGCCCGTCGAATACCCGTTTTAGGCTGGTTCGGCTATAGGTGCCAAAACCCGGGGACAGGGTCCCGGGACAATTTGTAAGCTTTGCTATCATACGGAGGCTTCAAGCTTTTTAACGGTTATGGCCCCTACGGTATCATAGCGGGCCGTAGACATCAGGATCCCAAAATAGTCGTTGGCATCCAGGCGCTCTGCCTTGCATACAACTTGTCTATTTGTTCCTTCCGGAATCATATTATAAAAAAACGGAAATAAATATGGGGAATGGTATTCCTGTTGGGACCGGGGCAGGGTGAGACTAATAGGAGGATTGTCCGGATCGGCCATCCAGCGGTCCAGATAACGGAAGGTAAAACTGCCGTCATCATGCTGTTGGAGCATACCGGCCTCTGTTCCTTTATATAAAATAGCGGCTTGTCTCATTTAAGCTATATCTTTTTAACCTGGAGGGTAATCTCCAGCCCTAGTACATCAGTAATCTTTTGCAAGGATTGTAAGGTAGGATTGGCCTGTCCGGTCTCGATCTTATACAGAGTAATGATCCCTATATCGGCCATCTCTGCTAATTGTTCCTGAGTAATACGCATGTGATCACGTCTTTGTTGAATAAGCTTTCCGAGGTGTGCGATTGCTTCCATTTTTTATATTGAAAAATCCATAGTATAGTGAGGATTCATGAGTCAAAATAATTGGCAGATTCAAAAATACATTAAAATCCACATTTTAATGAGGAATTAGATGTTTTTATGCCGAATTGCATAGAAAATACAATCTAATCCATATTATAATGAGGGTTTATGCGGTATTTTTTGGAGATATTAGCGGGAAATATTAGCTGAAAATATCGGAAATCACTATCAATCTTCATTAAAATTTTTTAGAAAAGCAATAGAAGGAAAATAATTGCCTTCCCAGGTTAGCTAGATTTGCACGTCAAAATGGTACTTCAAAAAAAACCTTTCATTTAAAAATGAATTAAATAATTTCCTAATTCACAATTTCATTAACGAGATCTATTCGCTCTAATAACTTATTAACCAGCTCTTCCTTAGTAACAAAGTATTTCTTGTATTTACCAGTGGTCTTTCCATTTTTAATAGAAACGGTAACCCTCCAATTACCATCGTTTAATCGACTTACTAATTCAGGAATTTCCTTAGATGGAATAAAGAGGATATTTTCGTTCATTTCCATCTTTTCCTGATTGAAAGATAGTCCAATCACATAGTAGGAGTGATGCGGCTTAAATGTATTGCCATTAAATTGTGAGGATTAAGCGATTTCTTTTATGAACGTTAAATCTGCTTTTAACCTGTATATAAATCGGGTTATATATTTTCTCTTTTAGAACAATTAGATCTATACCTCTGTCATCCATTACAGGTTTATATACGTTCAAAAGTCCCTGGCTATAGAGTAAAATGATTTCCTTAACCCTGTCTTCTCCAATATTACCCTTTGACTATGATGATAGCCCCGAAATATCTATGAAACTATCATCTTCCTTTTCTTCTGAATCTTCGATTTTAGTTTTTTCTTTGAGACTAATAGTAATTAATTCTGTGGAAACATTTACTGAAACTATATCGCCGGCGGAGAGACCATGTTTTTTATAAAATGGTGTAAAACCAAAGATTCTATTGTGGTCAGAGTTATATGTTTTAATCTTCGGTTTGTTATCCCCCGGAAACAGAACTTTTACATCGCTATTTTCGTTGGGCAATAAAGATCTTACATCTGCCGGCACGTATAAAAAACCTAATTTCTTTTCTACACCAATTAGTTTACGCTGGTATTTTATGGATTCATTCATGATTTAACTTCTTCTTTTTAGCCCTTCAAAAGCAGAAGGATTTTTGTTTTTCAAATATGCCAGTACACGATGGCTTTGAGGAGTAACAGCCAAATTGAATTCCTCTCTAAGCAAGGGACCATTGATTAAATAGCTATATACTCTTCAATTTGTTCTCGTTCTTTTTCCTTCTTAGTCTTCGCACTTCTTTCTTTCTGAATGTTATTAGGATAAATAATTGAATGAGATAATTCTTCAAGGATTAATTTCTGGTTTTCTTCGATCCTTTCCATTCTTTGAGATAATTCCTTAAGAAATTCTTCCATAAGTAAATGTGTGCTTAGGCTTCTAACGGCCAATCTTTATACTGGCCTTCGGCCTGTTCAATTACTTCCTTCAGTAAATTATCCAGTTCAGAAAATGGCACTTTGCCACGTAATTCTTTTTTTACTGCTAACCGAATGGCGGCGCGGGCGTCTTCTTTTTTGGTCCAGTATAGTTGTAGGCTCTGGCACATCCCTCTATTTTCCTGGCAGAGCAGATCACCGAAAATTCTCAAAAGACAGTCTCCATCCTAAAACCTGAAGATCTTTCTGGCAAAATCAAAAATAGCCGGGGCTGGTCTTAAAGGGTTCATGTTACAATTTTTTCCGGAAGTAACAGAGAAACAAATGCTCCCGAAGAATGTACCTGCTTTACGCGGGGTTGAGGTCTTTTGTGAAAAAAAGAATGCAAAATTATTCTGAAATGGCGAAAAAGAGAAATTGGTGCCTGAGGTAAACGCGAGCTTTCTCCTTATTTAAAAAACATCTACTGGGGCCGCCGGTTTTCTCTTTCCTCAACGCTCATAACAGCCACAAAGGTGGAGAACCCTGAAAAATGTCTCTTAAGTTTCACTTCGGGATTTTCAGGAAAACCTCATAAGTTAAGCAGGAAATAGCAGCTTCTTCTATTAGAATTTTAGAAGTAATGATTCCCTAAAGCCGTGATAAATTAAAATACCACATTTTAGGTATTGTCCTTTATTCAGGCCTACTATACATTGCTGGTAAAGTTTAAAAGGTATGAAGATCTCTAATTATCTATTTTTTTTTATAACAATTTTCTGTATTAGTAGTTGCTCAAAAGATGATGATAATTCTCCAGTTGATGAACCGTTGATATTGACGGAGATAGCTGGAAAAATCATTTATCCAGTAGAAAGTCCACTTAATAATCGCTCCTTGGAAATAAATTCCAGCGTTAGCAATAAGCTAGTTGAAGACAATGGTTACAGTATTGAAGTTGCTGAGGAAGAGCATAACTTTTTGTTCGTAGGCGATAAAAATAATGAAGTTTATTTATTAGGCTATAACTATCCTGGTCAGCAGAACCACACAATTGATGCTGAATCAACTGTAATAGCTTTGGCGATGAGTATGCCCATTGCGACTATTTTAGATTCTGAAGGCAAGGTTGATCTACTCAATACAGTGAAAGCAGATCCAGGATTTAAAGAAATAGTGGCAAAAACCCAGGAGCTTATTCTTCAAGGTTTATCACCTGTTTCGCCACATCAGAAAGATTTCCAAAATCAATTTGCATTATTTTTTAGTAATATGTTAGAGAACAATATTAATCATAATAGAACCCACTACAACAAAAAGGTTTCGCTCCAAAAGTTGTCAAACCAGAGCTCTGGAGATGACCCTGTGACCATTTATCAGGCTGGCAAAAACGTCTTATTTCAAAATTCGGGAAAACTATATAATACTTCTATCGGAATCTACAGGAATGATGAACGTATTAAGCATATACAATTAGACCGTATAAAATTTTTTGCAACTTCAATCCAGGAAGCTGCAAATACGGCCACTAATAACTTTAATGAGAGGGATGTTGAAATTGTAGAGGAATCTTATGAATTTCCAGGACATGGTCAATATGAAATAAGAATAAATACGGGAAAGGAAGGAGGACAAACATTTGAGAGTCAGGAGGCTGTATGGCACAACATGACTACATGGGGCATGGATGTACTTATGACCTTATACCCGCTAAAAGGTAAAGCGCAATGTACAAGGCAAGTGGTGAATTCTTTTAGAACGTATACGAAAGCAGCTATGGATGGAGATAAAAACATAAATTCGGTCTCAGATGGTATGGCTTTAACCTACAGTTTAACTGAAAATTTTTTAAGTGGTTTAGGCGGTAGTCTCACTTGTATGATTGGAAATAATTCATATTCTCAAATGGTAGAAAAACTGTTTAGCTGGAATTCTTTAGTTTCAAAAATTGGAAGTGGGGTTAATATGGGCATAGGAATAACCCAATGGCTTAGTGATGATTCATCTATGGAACTATGTTATGAATATAGCAGTACCGGTGTGGGAATTTGTACACAAAAGATAACAGTAGGCGATCCTTTCTTCACTATTTCGTCAAGAAAAATATCCCATGTTGCCTGGACGGGACAAAAACTATGGGCTTTAACTGACCTGAACGGAAATGGTAGTACTTATCAGGAAATGATGGAGATCAATCCCAACAATGGTGCAATAATTCGCTCTTTTCCTCCTAATCAACCCATGTGGACCTTAGAATATGCAAACGGGAGACTTTGGGATATTTATGATTGGTCTTTTGATGAGCAGAATTATGCAGAGATGTACAATGCTTCGACAGGTAATTACATCGGGAACTGGTATTACACAGAAGATTATGAGTTATATTATTACCTCACTTTCGACGGCACGTATTATTGGGGAACTGTGAATTATGATTGTGGTGGTAATTGTCAGGCCCTCATAGCCTTTGATTTAGATGGCAATGCAGTACAGGTCTTTGATGATGATCCCTCTAAACAGTTTGAAGATCTTATATTTGCTGAAGGCTTCTTTTGGGCATCTACATATGACGGTTTCATTTTAAAACTTGATAAAGATTTAAATGCTGTAGAAAGATATGAAGTAACAAATTTTGAAATCTTTGGAGAGGTCCAGTATGCGAACGAAATTGCAATGCGTTTGGAATACATTCATAATAGATTGTGGATTATTGACAGGTTTAATAATTTCTACAAAACTTCAATAGAATAAAATCAAAAGTGGCTGATCATGTTTCATTTAAAGAAGCTTCTTTGAAAACAAAAATTCTGTTTTGCTTTCAGAAGTATGGAGCCCAGGGGGGTAAAAAGGGGAATTAGCCAGAACTATAGCTTTCTCCGGGTGTGTGGGTTTGGTTAGTGAAAAGCAAAGTGCGAAAAGAAGACAAATTCAAAATCAGCTTACTAATGCTCTGCGGTCGTTGCGTCCCGATAGTTGTCGGGATTGCTGCCCTTTGCGTCATCTAAATTAACCATAAACCTTAAACTTAAACCTTCTTAAGCCTCCAGCGGCCAATCCCCATACTGTCCCTCGGCCTGTTCGATCACTTCCTTCAGCAAATTATCGAGTTCAGAAAATGGCACTTTCCCGCGTAATTCTTTTTTCACTGCTAACCGAATCGCGGCTCTCGCGTCTTCTTTTTTGGTCCAGTCGAGCTGGAGGTTTTTCTTGACGGAGTCTACTACTTTATGCACCAGGTCCTGGATGGGACCGGTTTGGTTGAGCAGCTTTTCATTGGCAGATAACAGGTCATAGAAAGCGAGTTCGTCTTCAGTTAAACCGAGTTGTTTGGTCCTGATGTCATCCTGCTGAAATTCATTGGCAATATCCAGCAGGTGCTTGATGGCGGCGATGGAATCCAAAGAATTCCGGTGGTAGTTGCTCAGCACTTTTTCCAGCTCTTCTTTCAGCTTTTTCATTCGGCGGATGTTCTTTGGCATTCGCACCCGAATCTCGTCATTGATGATCCTGCGCAGCAATTCGACTTTAATGTTCTCGTCACCTTTTTCCTTTACAATGGCCTGGAACTTATCGTCTACTATGGAAATATCGATCTTGTCCAGGTTGTACATCTTTGCCAGGTCTACAATTTCCTGCGATTCAAGGGATTTGCTTATCAGGTCTTTTATCTTTTCATTCTTTTCCCTGCGCGGACCGGGAGGGAATTTGATCTTTCTTATGAGCTGCCTTATCTTCTGAATGATCGCCAGTTCTTCCTGGATCTCCCAGATTCGGGGATCTGAACTGGTCATTGCCACCAGTTCTGCCAGCTTCCGCTCTTCAAGCAAAAAAGCATCAGTAACGGCATCAGATTTTAAAAGGCTATTTACTTTGCTGTTGGACCATTTTATCCTGTCCATATCGGACATCGCATTGACGCTTTCCGCAGAAAAATCACCCACCATAGCTTTCACTTTCTCAAATTGCTCCAGGCAAACCTTTACCGCAGCTTCTAGATCCAAAGTGGGTTTTCCTTCCCCGCCGCCGGCGGTGTATTTTTTGGTGGCTTCGGCCAGAAAGCCGGAAATGCCAATAAAATCTACTACAAGTCCGTTGGGTTTTTCTCCAAACACTCTGTTCACCCTCGCAATGGCCTGCATCAGGTTATGGCCTTTCATGATCTTATCAACATACATCGTATGGGCGCAGGGAGCATCAAATCCCGTGAGCCACATATCGCGAACGATCACGATCTTTAACGGATCATCAGACGTTCGGAAACGCTTTTTAATGGCTTCCATCGCTTCTTTGGTCCGGATGTGAGGATTCCATTCCGGCGGATCTTTGCTGATGTTCCCCGTCATGATCACCGCAATTTCAGGGCAAGCTTCCAGCGCGCTGAGGGCGTTGTACATTTTTATGCAGTTCTTGCGGCTCATACACACGATCATCGCCTTGCCTTCCAGGCTTTCGGTCCTGGCCTTAAAATGGGTGAGGATGTCTTTGGCAACTCTTGCTACACGATCATCGGCCCCGGCGGCATCTTCTATCGCGGCCCAAACGGCATTGTTCTCCTCGTCCTCATCTTCTTCCATTTCATCCAGCTCCTTATCATATTTGGCTTTGATGTTGAGCGGAACCATTTTTGGCTCGTAATAAATGGGCACCGTGGCACCGTCTTCCACGGCCTGTTTGATATCGTAAGTGTGAATGGTGGTGCCAAAAACCTGTTGGGTATCGGCATCTTTGCTATCTACGGGAGTTCCGGTGAAGCCTATAAAGGAGGCATTGGGCAGGGCGCGTCTTATGTTCTGCGCAAAGCCGCCGCTATGGAACCCGTACTGGGTGCGGTGGGCTTCATCTGCCATCACGATAAGATTGTACCGTTCAGAAAGTACAGGGTGGGAGAGCTCTTTTCCCGAAGCCAGTTCTTTTAACCGAAATTTCTCAATGGTGGTAAAGATCACGCCGCCGCCATCGGTGCTCAGCAGGGCCCGCAGCTCATCGGTGGTATCGGCGTGTTGCACGTGGCCCACCAGGTCTTTGCACAGCACAAAATTCTCATAGAGTTGCTGGTCCAGGTCATTGCGGTCTACCTGGATGAGGATGGTGGGATTTTTCATTTCGGGCATTTGCCGAAGGATCCCGGTAAGAATGGCCATCGAAATGCTTTTGCCCGATCCCTGCGTGTGCCATATAACTCCCAGCCGGCCGTCACCGTTGGGTTTTATATTTTCTACCGCAGAGTCCACCGCTTTTTTTATGCCCCAGTACTGGTGGTATTTTGCGCCTTTCTTGATTATTTTCCCGTTGTGGTCTTCGTGGAAAATGAAGTTTTGCAGGTAGTTGAGTAAGGTTTTCTTCGGAAATAATGCCTTCAGCAAGGTTTCCAGCTGAAGTTCCTGTTGCTGCTGAAGGTCATCCCCGTGCAGACTTTTCCACGGAGCAAACCACTTTAGGGAGGAGTTGTACATCCCGTGCAGGGTTTCCAGCCCATCTGAAACTACCGTGATGGCATTGTAATCAAACAACTGCGGAATATCCTGAATGTAATGCCCAATTTGCCGGTGCGCGTTTTCCACGCCCACCTCAGGATCAAACATATTCTTGAATTCAAAAATAATGAGCGGCAGGCCGTTGATGAAGACGAGCAGATCTGTGCGCCGGCTGTTCTTGCCAATGATATTTACTTCATCTGCACACACAAAGGTATTTTTCTCCGGTTCTTTGAAATTGATAGGGTAGAGGTGCCGGGCCTGTTCTTTGCCCGAAGGATCTTTCCAGGTAATGGAAACCCCCTGGGTCATTTTAAGATGAAAATCGCGGTTGCGGTGATCGAGATCCATTCCCTCGTGCCGGGTAAAAGCTGAAAGGGCTTCATTAATGGCGGTTGCCGGAACCCCGGGATAGGAATTCACTAAAAATTCCCGAAGCTCCTCCTCCAAAACCACCTTTTTGAGATCCCGCTGCAGGGAATTGCCTTCTTTATAGGTGTACCCCAATTCTGTGAGGCAGTCTATGGCAGCTTTCTGAACCGTGATCTCGATCATTTGTGTCATAAGACTTCTGTTAAGGTTTTCTCCACATCTTTCACGCGGACTTCCCCGCTGATGAGTTTGGGTAGTAAGGTGTCTCGGAGTTGTGTGAGGGTTTTATTTTCAATTGTATTTATTCTAATTAGTTGAAACCAGGGCTCAGAAATTTCACTGAAGGAATCAAAAATTTCCTTCGGAGGCTGCGGAATTTCATAGGAAAGAAAGGGATCATTTTGAACCCTTTGACGGCCTGATGTTCCCACCATTGTAGAAATGGCAAAATTTCTGAAATTGGTATCGCGAGCTAAACAATAAGTCCAATATTTGGAAACACCTTCTTTGGTCCTCATCACTAAAAATTCGGTTGAACCAAAAGCTATTTCACCAGGTTCCAAAAAATCCACAAAGGCTGTTTTTCCATTTTCAAGACAAGGTGTAATTCTGGCAAACAGCGTGTCGCCATTTTGAAATTTTGATCCGCCTTTAAATTCTTTTTGTACTACATCGGAAACTGACATTACATCTATTGGTAAAACTTTCATTTCAACAAAAGATGCTTCACTTCCCTTTTTCAAACTCAATCTTGGATTTAATTGAATCAAATCCTTAAGTTCTTTCACCTCCCATCCCTTCGGAATTTCCCCAAATTCAGAATCCATAAATTCCCCATCCTGAAATGGCCCAAAATCCACAAACCAGTGCTTGTATAAAGCCATTGCCATTTCTTCCAGGGTTTTGTTCATCTGGAGGTTGAGCTCGATCTTATCGTCTAAAGCAGAGAGGATGGAGGCGATGGATTTTTGTTCTTCACGGGGAGGGAGTTCTATTTCAAAATTCCCAATTTGAGTTAAACTAATATGTGGAATTGAAGTTCCAGTTTTGACGTTATTAATGTAATCTTCAAAAATCTTATTATTGATAAGTTGCCAAAGAAATTTTTGCTCTGCTATTTCTGATTTAGCATTTATTCGTCCCACTCGTTGTGCTAAAATTGATGGAAGGTCTTGGCTTCTTACAATAGCTCTGTTTTTACCGATTTTAGAACCATCCATTCCAACAACAATATCACCTTCTTCTACTGCATATTTATCAAGTTTTTCCATTGAGAAATTCCAGTAGCGACTGTCTTCCCCCCAACGTAAAAAACCTTCGGTAATATTCTTTCCTCGTATTACTTTTAAGTCACCCGTGTTACGATAATCTTTACTTTTGAAGGCAAAACCAGTTGACAGATTTGCAGCTTCTTTAAGCTTATATGTTTTCCAGTTTTCCGGCATTAGTAATTTTTGTTATCCTTATTATTTCCTCTTTTCTTTCTCAATTTTTTCCTCATTATGACTATCTTCTAATTGCCAATGTAAAAATTGCCTCATAGCATTCATTTCATTCTGACCTTGACTCGTATCAAAAAACTTGACTTCATTTTCTTCCTTATTTATCTCTTCCCCATACTTATCTATGATTAATTTTTGAATTTCGTTAGTATCATAATAAAGTTTTAATTTTTCGTAGGTCTCTTTTTTGAAATCTACCTTGTACGGATCAGGATAAGTGGAACTTATTATAGTTGTAGTTAGGGAATATATTATGCTTTTAATTAGACTGGGGTCAGCATATAGTAAGTTTTCAAAATAATTATATAAATGGACAGGGTTCAATTCAAACCAGAAGTCTAAGAGTGTAAAGATGTCATCCTCAAATTCAAGGAATAAATTAGATTGTTTGTTTTTGCAAAATTCAAGTGCTCTTTCAAGAAGTAGCTCATTCAAAGTTCTTATATCTTCTTTTGAAAATAATCTATCTTCTTCGTTTTTATGAACTTTAACCCATCTTAATATTTCTTCAGAAAAGTGAAAAGGTACATTTTCTGATAGGAGGGTTTTTACAAAATCAATTTTCTCCTGATAATCTGAATGTGAAGCAATTAGTCTTCTAATTGTTATAGCAGCTTGAGACCTTGGATTATAGAGTGAAAACATCATTGAACCACCTTGTCTTCCGTTAAACTTCTCTTGTACTGAAGTGACTATATTTATCAAAACTTTCTTTGAATCCCAATCCAATTCATCTTCATAAAAATAAATTTTATTTAAATAGTCTAATGGTTTAATCTGGTTTAGTATTTCTTCTGTTTCAGTTGCCAATTTATCGAGTGTTTCCTCTTTTAGACTTTCAATATAATGGTCGAAATATATATCAGATATTTGGTCACTAGGAACACTGTAAATAAAATACCTATAAAAATATTGAGGAGATGCTATTTTTTTGTCTCTGGTCCAAAAACTCTCAAGATTACTAACACTATGGTTTCCCAGAGCTTCTTTGAGATATGGAAATAATTCTTTGAGGAATTCCTTTATAGATTTAGCATCATTTTTTGCCAGTTTAAAATTCAACTTGTCAAGTCTTTCTTTTAACTCATCTTCTTTCGTTTGGTTTTTCCCTCTATCGTAATAATAGTATGATTCAATAAAATATTCTGGATTGTTCTTTATAAACTTATAATGTTCGGGATAGAAGATTTTTACTGCTTCAAAAAGAATTAAATCACGATTATTCACCTCACCGTTCAACAACGGTAATAGAAAGGATAAGGAATTTGCATATCTAACAGCTAATCTTGGGGTTGAAATCTTATGAAGAATGTATCTTGATATTGAAGATGCAATATTTTGAGCTTGCTCTTTATCAATTTCTATTTCACTTTCTTTTATTACCTGGTCTAATAACTCAAAAGTATAATTGAGTAGATCGTTAGAAAGGGCCTTAGGTATTCGCAAAGGAACTTGAACTATTTTTTCGAGAAAATTGTACCCCGATTCTTCATTTCCCCCTCCATATCTTTCACTCAAAGCAGATGCAACCATGTCATCATCAAAGGACAAAATATAATAGGTGTTAGTGAAATTTCCAGTTAGCTTGATTAATTTAAATATTGCAAACAACTCGTTTTTATCAAGTCTATCAATATCATCGATTATTACAACAATCTTTTTCTCACTTAATCTTAGAAAATCATTAACCCTGTTTTTAAGATCTTCTAGTTCAGTATCAGATAATGATTCTCCTACTCTGGACAAGTCTAAGTTAAAAACACTACCTACAGAACCATATTTTTTAAAAAATTCTCCTATTTTCTCTTTCAGGTTATTCAGTTGGCAATTGAGAGTTTCTGAAAGGTTTTTTAGGAAATTCAGTATAAGCGCATCTTCATCTTTAAATCTCCAAGGATTGAATTTAACAATTAAAACATCATTATCTTTTTTGAGAACATCTTCAATCATATTTAATACTGAAGACTTTCCCTCACCCCATACTCCATATAAGCCAAGTACTAGTCCGCTCTCAATTTCTCTTTTTAAAATTGTCTCGGCTATTCTTTTTGAAAATTTATACCTATTAAATTTATCCTCTGTTTTGTCAAGGATTGGTTTGTCCGAATTATATATTTGGCTCATAAGTTTCGATAAAATGATACATTATTTCTAATCAGCGGTCAATGCGGGCAGGACATTTAGTTTGAGACAGGTAATAGAGTTGTTTTTAAACATTGTGGGAAATTGTGCTTTCAATAACATATTTCCCTAAAAGAATCATTGTCAAAATAGCTACATAGAAAGGCCAAATAGTTTTTCCAAAAATTCCGCTTATTAAATGATATTTTCCTGACTTGAATTTTTCTGTTGACATGGAGAAATCAATGTCATCTTCATTTAATTTTCTGATCTTATTGTATAAAGCTCTAAATTTTCTTTCCTGCTGTAAGAAAAAACCATTTAGGTACCAGAAAATTACCACCGCTACTGTTGAAATTAAAAGGAAACTACCGTTCATTTCATCATCTGAGAATATAAAAATAATAGAGACAATAGAGATCGTCCAACCCTTAATTAAAAAAGAGTTATTACTCATTCTATTAATTGTGCTGTGGATAAAGTCAAGGTGTTTAAACTTTTTGTCATTCATATCATTTTATTAAAAATTTGGAATTAATTGGGTGTTGACTATATAATTTATCTAAAGCGTCTTCTGGACTATAACAGGTTGAATTAAGCCAAGACTCGAAATGGTATAAAGTCAAGTCAGTCAAATGTGTTAATTCCAAATCGTACTCGATATTCAATTGTGACCTTTGGCTTTCACTGAGAGAAATTGTGTCCGAAAAAGATTTGGTTATTTTTCTTAACCGGATGGGTGTTCTTTTTCTAATAATTTTTGTTGTACTAATTTCAGAAAAAATCCAAGGTGAATTCGTTTTCTCTGTAATTGTTCGAGTTGAAACCGAATTGGCTGTATTAAGAAAAATGACCGCCTCTGAATTGTCAATCATTTTATGTAAAGCAGAGGATAACATAAGGTGAACGTGAGTGGTAGAATAATTTCTGTTATTATAGTCATACGTTTCTCCACTTTCACTTTTACAATATTTGTTATCAATTATTTGTAGAAGTTCATTAGAGTATCCCCAAACTGTTGAATCAATAAATGTCAGTATTTTAAATTTTGAATACAGTGCTCCGGCTATATAAATTGCGTTTTTAAAGTCTTTATGGGAGTGAGATAAAAAAATATGGGATTTAACTTCGGGAAACCAATCCTCCATTATTTTATTTCCATCAAGGGTTCCTTCTGGAAGGATATAATTCTTGAGTGTTGGTTGAACAGAATTTTTTAAAATTTTAAGTATTTCTAAACCAATTTCGTGGTATTGATGAATCTCTAGTTCATCCTCAATTCTTAAATTAAATCCTCTATACATAATTTCTGTTTTTTTGCATTGTGCAGACTAAACGCTAAAGGTATTTTTTAAAATTCCCATTGTTTACTTGCGCTGGCCTTAACCCCTTTTAAAGTTTCTCAGTTCGTTATTCGAGGTTATTCGAATAGTTAACTTTAAAATTTGTGATGCTGTACTTTCTCTGTTTTCAAGATGGAATCAGCGTCCCCAAAATTAGGAATGTCATCATAATTCCTAAATTCAATTTTTTCTTTTAAAATCATTAGGTTGCAATCGACTTCAAATGGTCGTTGAGATTTTCCATCATTATTTTGGATTCCAGGTGCTAAATAATAACAGGTAAATTTCCCGTATTCTTCCTTGAATTTTGCCAAACTAGGAGATTGACCATTAACATAGATCCTATGGAATCTTTGATTTACAGCAATAAATTCAACTCCTTCAGAATCTTTTTTTGCCAGTAATATTTTTTCGGTAGCATCTATATATTCTCCTATGACTACGAAATAACCGCTTTTCTGATGTGGCACTTCACCTTCAACAATAGAAACTCTTAATCTTTCAGTCTCATCTTCTTGTCCAATTTTATCTATAAGACTAGAAAATAATTTTTGTCCTTGCTTCATGGTTTCAAAAAAGAGAATCAAAATTGGCGGGCCTTCATTGTTTTCAGTCCACAAATAACCCACACCTCCTTTCCAATTTGCTTTTTCCCAATCACTTTGCTTTATCAATTCAGAGATAAAAAGTGTTTTTCTTTCTTTTTCTGGTAATTCTCTCAACTTGCCCAATTCGGGTTTTTCAGTCTTTCTACCTCTCAATCTCCAGTATAATTTTTCATATTCATCGGGATTGTCGACGTTATAGAAAGTTGATCCCTGTAGTGGTTCAGGAATATATTCAAACTTGCCATCTGTGAAAATTATAGGAATGTATTTAGTGTTATTTGCTCCAGCGTTATAAAGTTGTTGATAGATCAGAGTGCTTTCCCATTTTATACCATTTCCTTCTTCGTCGGTTCCATCTACACGTTTATAATAAGTCTCTGTGCATACAACGAGAATAAACTCAGAGCTCTTAACATTTCTGTCCATCCATTTTGGCCAACCTTCAGGTGGTGAATCTTCGTATTGGTCAAGAGCACAATCTATTCCTTCACTTCTTAACCTGTTGGATAATTTAAGAACTCTGTCTTGATGTTCTTTACTATCGTGACTATAGCTTATAAATATTTTTGGGTTATTTTCTTCCATTTATAGATTCGGTCATAGTTTTACACAGAAATTTGCTCGTCATTAACTCAATATTGGTTCACAGCATCTTCTTAAAATTCGCCTTAATCCTTTCTTTCAATTCCTCTCCTTTTTCAAACTGCTCTAACAACTGGGCCTTGAGGCCCTCCATCTTTTCTTCAAATGGAATTCCGTCGTCCTCTTCAGCTTCGGTTCCAACGTAGATCCCCGGTGTTAATTTGTAATCTTGTTTTTGTACTTCGGCTATGGTTGCTGCTTTAGAGAAACCTTCCACATCGACATAGCTCTCGACTCCGCTCGAGCTGACATTACGCCATTTGTGGTAGGTTTCGGCTATTTTATTAATATCATCATCACTAAAAACCCGCAATTTTCTGCTGGCCATTGTGCCCATTTTGGAGGCGTCCAGGAACAGGATCTCGTTGTTGCGCTCGCGGTGGGTGCCGTCTTTTCCATCGCGGTTTTTGCTCAGGATAAAAAGGCAGGCGGGGATCCCGGTGGTGAGGAACAGCTTATCGGGCAGGCGAACAATGGCATCTATCATAGAATTGTCCACCATATGCTGCCGCACGTTTTTCTCTCCTTTGTTGTTGGAAGTCATCGCGCCGTTTGCCATTACAATCCCGGCAGTCCCGGTGTCGCTTAAATGGTGCCAGAAGGTTTGCATCCACATATAGTTGGCGCTGCCATCTGTAGTGAATTCTTCTTTGGGTCCAAATAACCTTGGATCGCCATCGGGCAGATCTTCTGGATGCCAGTTACTCACATTAAATGGCGGATTGGCAATTATAAAGTCGGCTTTCAGGTTTGGGAATTTATCGTCGAGCAAAGAATTTCCCAGTTTGATATCAAAAGAAAGGTCCCGCAGCATCAGGTTCATCAGGCACAATCGCAAGGTTTGCGCGGTCATTTCCTGTCCGTAGATCGCGATGTCTTTTTTGTTTCCGCCGTGTTCTTTGATGAATTTCAAGCTCTGCACAAACATACCTCCACTCCCACAAGCCGGATCAAAGATGCGGCCTTTGAAAGGCTCCAATAGTTCCACCAGCAGCCTTACAATACTTCCGGGTGTAAAGAACTGCCCCGCACCCGAACCTTCAGCCATAGCAAATCGGCCAATATAATATTCATAGATACGACCCAGAATATCGCTTTCTGGATTTTCCTTTTCAGAAAATTTAGGGTGGGAGAGGAGGTTGATAATTCCGCCGGTTTGTTTGGGAGATAATTCGCTGCGCACAAAGATCCGCGGTAAAATATTCACCAGCTGGGGGTTGTACCCCGTCAAAAGTTCCTGGATCACATCAAAGGCATCATCAACCTTCACCTTGATATCATCCTGCTCGGCATTATCCTTCAAATATTGCCAGGAAGCCGTTTCCGGAATTTTAAAGGTGTTTCGGGAACGGTATTCATCCCGGTCTTCCAGGACGTAATTGATCTCTTCGGTATCTGTAGTGTAATAACTGGATCGAGGATCCTTAAGCTGCTCCTTCAATCCCTCGCGTACCACTTCATAGCGTTCGCTAAGGTGCTTTACGAAAACAAGTGGAAGGATGTAATTTTTGTAGTTATTCTCAGATACAGCGCCGCGCAATTCGTTCGCCGCATCCCAAAGTTCTTTTTCGAAATCGATATCTGCTTTTGCCATGTATGCGTAGGTTGTTCTTAGCTTTTAAGTTAATAGCCTGAATATAGTGATTTGGATGCAATGAAATATTCCTGTAGGGTGGGAATATGGCAAATATAAGGGAAAAGGGGGAATTAAATTGGAAAGATCCTCCTCACTTGGTCTATCTGTTGTGATTTTTGTATTAGTCCTATAGGTCTATAATTACTAGAGGATTTAATAAATACTGTCTTATTTTAATCCATATATGATTTCTACATAGACTGGCTGAAGAATAATAATATAAATATGGATGGGGGTAGGATAATAAATAAAAGATACCAGCCATATACATTCCAAAAATATAATCTCTGAGTTTTATCTATATTGAGGTGTTTGATTTTATCAGGTTCATTCTTTTTCAAATATTCAATATTTTTTACTAGGAATAGGTCATAATCTAATCCTGAATGATTGCCTGAAGTGCTCAATACATTTTCATATTTGCCTACAATATCATTTGCAAAATTTAAAATTTCATCATCGTTAGGGTTCTTTTGCAAAGTTTTAAATATCCTTAACCTGTTGTAAAGTTCAGAAATTTTCAACCCACTGTCGTGGTGTGTTTTTGCTACTAATTCATAATTTTGTGCATTTTCAAATTGGGTGAAAACTAAAACTAAAATAGATAAACCAGTTATTGTAAAATTGAGCAATTCTTGACTGACACCAAGTTCTAAATTGAAGACTGTTATTAAACTCGCGATAATCAGATATGCGGAAATAATAGTTAAACCTGCGTTAGAAGCTTTTCCTTTGGTTCTCAATCGCTTATCACAATTAAACCGGGCTCCTCTTGTAGCCCACAATTTGAAGTTTAGTTCTTCAAGAAAACTTTTACTAAGATAATTGCCAGGCGCGTCTTTCTCTATTTTTGATGTTTTCATATTTTATGAGAATAACAGACTGTAAAGGAGGTGAAATTAGCAAGGGTAATATAGTCTTTAAAATTTTTCTCTGAAACGGCGCCTCTAAGTTCGTTGGCCACGTCCCAGAGTTCCTTTTCAAAATCGATATCTGCTTTTGCCATTTATGAGTAGGTTGATCTTTTATAGCATTTATTTTACAGCCCGGAATTTAATGATTTGGCTGCAATAAAAATATTCCAGTAGGGTGAGAATATGACAAATATAAGGGAAATGGGGAAATTTTTAAATGTTCGAATCTTGATATAAGATAACCTGATAAAAATATGTGGTTTTTCTTTCGAGACCAATCATAGATTTTTAAAGCTGTTGATCAAATTAATTATTTTCTTTCTAACGCTGCCGGCTATTGGAGATTAATTTTCTTTATTGCCAGTAGTTTTTTTTCTCATAATTAGTGTTATATCAAAGTAAAGATAAGGTATCACGAAAATTGCTGTACCCATTGCAAGTCCGTAATTTCCCGTTGGTATTGCTATAAAAACATTCAGCCATATTAAAAAGGCACAAAATGGATAAGTGAATAATCTAATCATTATATTCTTTAAAGACCATTCCTGTTCTGATTTTTCGCTGTCAACTTCAATGTCTAATAATTCAAAAATTTCATTTAGTTGCTCCTGTTTTTCAAAACGATAAATGCGGGTTGTAATCAGAACAAAAATTGCTAAAAACAATACTACTGTCAATGCTAGTGGCCAAAAATTTTCCCAGGCTATATTCGTAATATCTTGAGGTGTAAATAAAAAGATTAAAAATGATATGAATCCAAAATAGAAAACGAGCCCCACTGGATTTAATCGGTCTGTAATGTCTATAAGGTTGTTTTTTGAATCTAGTTTAAAGGTGAAAACTGGATAAGTTACTCCAGTCCAAAAGCTTTGGCTCCACACTACAATTTCGGAAGGTTTAATTTCACCTTTTGCTCGATAATCCCGAGTAACAACTGCCACAAGATGATTAAAAAAGGAATCAGCCTTTTCTACATCGATTAACTTTCTAATATCTGTTTTTGTTATTTCCAAATTCTATTTCAAATTACTGGTAAAGGAATAATAAAATGAATTATTGTGTTGGTAAAATTACTTGGTTTAGTAAGACTTAAAAAGGGTATTTATTCCTATTTAGGAGATAAAATAGCAGGAGTTAATTATTCATATTTCCGGTTTAATATAAAATCTTCCCTAAACACTATTTTCTCAGATAATCATTGCTATTATATTGGAAGAGCTCGTTTATAGAGACCTGGAGTTCTCTCGCAATCTTTAATAATGTTTCAAAGGTAGGATTTGTATTCCCTCTTTCAATTTCTCCAATTGTTTTTTTAGCATTACCTGTTCGTAGACCTAATTCTTCTTGAGAAATTGGCTTATTCGTTTTTGGATTGATAACTTTTTCCCTGAGTTCAAAAATTCTTAATCCAAGTGCTTTCTTCTCTTTAATGATTTTTTCTTCCAACATTAATATAAAAGTCCATTTTTGAAAAGAAAATTT